>NZ_CP010681.1:3090000-3172500 GCF_002407245.1 Phaeobacter piscinae
TTCACCCACCGGTGCATTCTCGCACAGCGGGTAGGACCCGGCGGGCCCCTGTGGCGCCATCAGCTCCTCGAACTCGCCCGCGTCCTGCAGCGCAACAGCAGCGCCGTTGATATGCAGCACCCCGTTTTTGACCTGAACCTTATCGCCCGGCAGACCGATCAGCCGCTTGATGAAGTCGTTCTGGTTGACCGGGTGGCGGAAGACTACAACATCACCGCGTTCGGGATCACCGGCCCAAATCCGTGAGTTATCCCCATCAAGGAAGCCACATATATCACTGCTGTCGATATCGATGCCGACGCTGGGGAATTTCAGGCTCGGACAGGAGGCGGAGGAATAGCCATAGGCCATCTTGTTTACGAACAGAAAGTCGCCGATCAGCAGCGTTTCCTTCATTGAGCCGGAGGGAATCCAGAACGGCTGAAAGAACAGCGTGCGGAACACACCTGCAATCAGCAGGGCGTAGACGATGGTCTTGACCGTCTCAAGGATCGAACTTCCGACTGTTGCTTTGGCCGTCATCAGGCTCTCCGGTCTAACTGTAAACATGGGTCCGGCGCTACATGCGGGGCCGATCCGGGTAAGTCAAGCATCGCCCGGCGTCGCAAGCGGATCACGAGCAATGGGACGCGCCTCAATCACCACAAAGGCCTGTGCCCAGGGGTGGTCGTCGGTCAATGTCACATGAATGATGGCTTCGTGCTCCGGTGGCGTCATCCTGGCCAGCCGATCGGCGGCCCAACCGGTGACATGCATAACAGGCTGGCCTGTGCGCAAGTTGGAAACCGCCATATCTTTCCAGGCGATCCCCATGCGCAGACCAGTACCAAGCGCCTTGGAACAGGCCTCCTTTGCAGCCCAGCGTTTGGCATAGGTGCCCGCGACATCCATCCGCCGCTCGGCCTTGCGCTGTTCGGTATTTGTGAAAACACGGTTTTTGAACCGGTCGCCAAACCGGTCCAAAGTGCGCTGAATACGCTCAATATTTGCCAGGTCAGTGCCTACACCCAAGATCATGCCCCGATCAAAGGCGATCTGACTGACACTGGCAAGGGCCATGGTGGCCTGAGGAGGTGCTAACCTCGCGCCTCGTCCATCAGGCGGCGCATTTCGGCAATGGCTGGGGTCAACCCTCTGAAGATCGACTCGCCAATAAGGAAATGACCGATGTTCAATTCACACACCTCGGGGAAAGCGGCGATAGGCTGTACACAATCATATGTCAGGCCGTGTCCGGCGTGGACCTCCAGCCCCAGTGAATGCGCAAAGCTCGACATCTCGCGCAGGGCGGCCAACTCGGCGTCGCGTTTGGCAAAATCGCCCTCCGCGTGGGCATCGCAATAGGCCCCGGTGTGCAGCTCAATGACCTCGGCCCCGATGCGGTGGGCGGCCTCAATCTGGCGCTGATCCGCAGCGATAAAAATTGACACCCGGCACCCGGCCTCCCGTAGCGGCGCAATGTAGTGGGCCAGCTTATTCTCCTCGCGGGCCACTTCCAGCCCCCCCTCGGTGGTGCGCTCTTCGCGTTTTTCCGGCACGATGCACACCGCATGGGGTTTATGTCGCAGAGCGATTTTCTGCATCTCTTCCGTTGCCGCCATTTCAAAGTTCAATGGCACGCTCAGGGCGTCCATCAGCCCGTCGATATCGGCATCGGTGATGTGGCGACGATCCTCTCGCAGATGCGCCGTGATCCCGTCAGCGCCGGCCTCCTCGGCCAGTTTGGCCGCCCGTACCGGATCCGGCGCCAAGCCGCCGCGCGCGTTGCGCACGGTGGCCACGTGGTCGATATTCACACCAAGCCGCAGCCTGGCAGTTTGCAAGGACGTCTGTGCCATGGGTTCAATTTCCTACTAGAGTGCCTTTCGCCTGAGACTAGGCGCTGCGGAGGCAAGGGCAAGCCCGGAAACCACCAAATTGTGCCTTGGCGTGACGGCTCAGCTGCCACTGTCGCTTTCAGCGTCCACAGAGGCGCGTTTCTTGATAATATCGAACTTCGCCTTGATCTTGGCACGGCGGCGCTGCTGGTAGGCCCGGATCACCGGCACGCTGAGCACATAGCAAACCGTTGCCGTAATGATGCCCGGAATAACGCCACCGACAAGATAGGGGTAAAACACCTCGTGGTAGAACAGGGTCAGGCCCTGCCAATCCGCCGGGCGATCGGTGACCAGCGCTATAAGATTGTCAAACAGATCATCACCGGCCGCCAGGAATTTCCCGACCAGTGATTTGTCCACGTCGGCATCGAATTCGGTTCCCAGAATCCAATGTCCGGTCTGCAGCGAGGCAACGCCAATCGGCACATATGTCAACGGATTGCCAAAGAATGTTCCGCTGAGCGCCGCCAGGATATTGCCGTTCATCAGCCGTGCGATGATTGCAGCCACAACGAAGTGCATGCCGTAGAACGGGGTAAATGTGGTGAAGACGCCAGCCCAAACGCCGCGGGCAATCCGCTCCGGCGAATCGGGCAGACGGCGGACACGGTGCTTCACGTAGTGAAACGCGCGCCCCCAGCCGCCACGTGGCCACAGAAAATCGGCAACCGCGCGCAGAGGCGGACGTCTATCACGGCGCCTGAATACCAAAGATACGCGTCCTTCCCAAATCCTACTGAACGGCTACCCGAGCTTTGGGCGGCTTTCCGGCAAATCGCGGAACCGAGCAACGGCAGCGACATCGCTCTCGGCTTCCAGCATCAACATCAGCGAATGCAGCTGCTCCACATCCCGCAGCTCGACATTAATCATCAGCCGGTAAAAGTCTGGTTTCCGATCGACAAATTCAAGGTCTGAGATATTGGCCTTTTTCTCACCGATCAATGTGCAAATGCGTCCCAGCACACCGGCGTCGTTGCCGATGGTCAGCTCCAGCGTCACACCATAGACCGCCGGGTGGGTTCCGCTATGCCAATGCAGGTCGACCCAGCGTTCGGGCTGGTCCTCCACCTCTCCCAACGCGTCACAATCTGCGGCATGCACCACAACGCCACGCCCCCGGTAGGTGATCCCAATGATCCGCTCGCCCGGCAAGGGCTGGCAACAGGGCGCACGCTCAAAGCTCTGCCCCGGCTCAAGACCAATCACTGCCCGGCGAGGAGGCACTTCATCACTGTCGTCTGCGGCCAGCTCCGGGTAGACGGCCTGAACCACATCATGAGCCGTGAGAACGGCTGCCCCGAGACGGGCCAGCAACTCATCCACCGTACTGACACGGAGAGCGCGCGCCGCTGTTTCCAGCGCCTTATCCGTGGCCTTGCGGCCGACATGTTCAAAGGCGGAGCGCGCCAGCTCATGGCCCAGTTTCACAAACCTGGCCCGGTCCGCTTCACGCAGGGCGCGGCGGATCGCGGTACGCGCCTTGCCGGTGGTCGCAATGTCCAGCCAACTCACCTGCGGGGTCTGCCCCTCAGCAGTGATGATCTCAACCGACTGGCCATTGCGCAAACGGGTCCAGAGCGGCACGCGGATTGCATCCACCTTGGCCCCCACGCAGGCATGCCCGATGCGGGTGTGGATTGCATAGGCATAATCAATCGGCGTCGCCCCTTTGGGCAGTTTGATCACATCCCCCTTGGGTGTGAAGCAGAACACCTGATCCGAATACATCTCCAGCTTGACCGCTTCGAGGAACTCATCGTGATCCTCCTCCGCGTCGAACTGTTCCGTGAGGGACGCAATCCATTTTGCGGGATCAACGGCAAAGGGATTCTCGGACCGCACACCATCGCGATAGGACCAATGTGCCGCTACACCGGTTTCGGCCACATCATGCATCTGGCGGGTGCGGATCTGCACCTCGACCCGCTTGCCATCACGCCCGGAAACGGTCGCGTGGATTGACCGATACCCGTTGGATTTTGGCTGGCTGATATAGTCTTTGAAACGGCCAGGGACCGCCCGCCAGCGCTGATGGATGGCTCCCAGCGCGCGGTAGCAGTCTTCCTCGCTCGCCGTGATGATGCGGAACCCGTAGATATCAGAGAGCCGCGAAAAACCCTGATCTTTTTCCTGCATCTTGCGCCAGATGGAATAGGGCTTTTTTGCGCGGCCAAATACTTCGGCTTCAATCCCGGTCTTTTCAAGCTCCGCCCGCATGTCGCCGGTGATGCGGTGGATCACGTCACCTGTTTCGCGCTGCAACGTGACGAAGCGGCGGATAATCGATTGGCGCCCTTCAGGATTGAGCACACGAAAGGCCAGATCTTCCAGCTCCTCGCGCATCCATTGCATCCCCATGCGGCCAGCCAGCGGCGCATAGATGTCCATGGTCTCGCGCGCCTTTTGGGCCTGTTTGTCCGGGCGCATCGCCTTGATGGTCCGCATATTGTGCAGACGGTCCGCGAGCTTGACGAGAATGACTCGCAGGTCTTTCGACATCGCCATAAACAGCTTGCGGAAATTCTCGGCCTGTTTGGTCTCGCGGCTGGACAGCTGCAGGTTTGTCAGCTTGGTCACACCATCAACCAGCATTGCCACCTCATCCCCGAACCGCGTGGAGATTTCGTCGTAGGAGGCTTTGGTATCTTCGATGGTGTCGTGCAGCAGGGCGGTGATGATGGTGGCATCATCCAGCCGCTGTTCGGTCAGGATGGCCGCGACTGCTACGGGATGGGTGAAATAGGGTTCGCCCGAATGGCGAAACTGCCCATCGTGCATCTGCTCACCGAACGCATATGCATCGGCGATCCTGTCCGCATTGGTCCGGGGATTGTAGTTGCGGACCAGAGCAATCAGGTCTTCTGGTGAAATCATTTCCGGTCCGCAGCCTCAGCTCACTATGTCTTGCGACGTCTCAGCCCTGCCCTTGCGCCTCCATCAGCGCACGCAGCAGTTTCTCTTCCGACATGTCATCGGTGGCGGGTTTGTCATTCTCCGCACCCATCAGCAGGGCCATGGAATCATCTTCCGGCTCATCCACTTCGATCTGGGTCTGATTGCTTTCGATCAGACGCTCGCGCAGAGAGTCGGCGCTCTGGGTTTCGTCAGCGATTTCACGCAGGGATACGACAGGGTTTTTGTCGTTGTCCCGTTCAACCGTCAGCGCGGCGCCAGCCGAAATCTCACGCGCGCGGTGCGCGGCGAGCATCACCAGCTCAAAGCGGTTGGGAACCTTGTCTACGCAGTCTTCAACCGTCACGCGGGCCATAGGCGACTCTCCAAATCAAAATAAGTCCAGAAGGGTGACTTCTAAAACCAAAGCTTTCTCTTGACAAGCGCCGAATGGGGCGCATTGGCGGCTCAGACCGGGGAAATCTCACTCAAATCCGACATTGGCAGCGCAGCGCAGAGCTCACGGACCGTCTGACCGAGAATCGGGTGCCGCCAATCCGGTGCGATATCCCGCAACGGGACGAGAACAAAGCCGCGATCCTGAAGCCGTGGGTGCGGTATCAGCATCTGACCCGGCGCCTCCTGCATTTGCTGATCAAGCGGCAGATCTTTCCAACGTTCGAAGGTGGCCACATCGGGACAGATCAGATCATCATAGGCGATCAGGTCCAGATCCAGCGTCCGCATCCCCCAGCGCTGCACACGGCGGCGGGCAAAGTCAGCCTCAACCTGATGCAACAGATCCAGTAAGGCACGCGGCGACAGATTTGTGCGTATGGCAATCGCCGCGTTCACATAGTCAGGGCCGGACCCGGCCGGAAAACAAGGCGTACGATAGAACCGCGACACCGCCGTCAGCCGGATGTCTGATTCGGACAACTGCTCAACAGCCCCTATGAGGGTATGGACCACCGACTGCTCGCCGATAGGCAGGTTCCCCCCCATGGCAATAAGCGCCTCTGACCGGATTTCGGTCATTTTTGCCCTCGTTTCTTAATCCCGACACACTTGCGGCAAATGTCAAATAACCTACATTAAGTCCACCCGTTTTAGCGTATTTCAGCATTCACTCACGGAACCTCACTGCTGGGACGGACCTACCGGAAGGACATATTTGATGTTTTACAAGGACGAACGGCTTGCGCTGTTCATCGATGGCTCGAACCTTTATGCCGCCGCAAAGGCGCTGGGGTTTGACATCGATTACAAGTTGCTCAGGCAGGAATTTATGCGCCGGGGCAAACTTCTGCGCGCCTTTTACTACACAGCCCTGCTGGAAAATGATGAGTACTCTCCCATCCGGCCTTTGGTGGACTGGCTGCATTACAACGGCTTCACCATGGTGACCAAACCGGCCAAGGAATACACCGACAGCATGGGCCGCCGAAAGGTGAAGGGAAATATGGATATCGAACTGACGGTCGATGCCATGGAACTGGCTCCGCGCGTCGATCATATCGTGCTGTTTTCCGGTGACGGCGATTTCCGCCCTCTGATCGCCAGTTTGCAGCGGCAGGGCGTACGGGTATCTGTGGTCTCCACCATTCGCAGCCAGCCACCGATGATCTCGGACGAGTTGCGCCGCCAGGCCGACAATTTCATCGAATTGGAAGAGTTGAAGGACGTGATTGGTCGCCCCCCCCGCGAACAAAGCGATCCGCGTTCAGTGTCGGCCGCAAGCGGCTGATACCAATCTGGTGCCGATGACGCGCTTCGAATATGGCAGACATAGCCCGCAGCAGTGCTCCCCACTGGCTGCGGGCTTTTGTTTGCGCAGCGCGCGCGATTTGACGCATCAGCAGCACAAGTCCGCTGTGCAGCACTGGACCTTGCCGACAGAAAGTCCTAGCTCTGGGCCGTAAGGAGACCGCGATGACCAAGCCACCCCTGACGCTATATCTAGCCGCACCACGCGGTTTCTGTGCCGGTGTCGACCGGGCCATCAAAATCGTTGAAATGGCGCTCGAGAAATGGGGGGCGCCGGTCTATGTGCGCCATGAGATCGTCCACAATAAGTATGTGGTCGATGGGCTGCGGGATAAGGGCGCCGTTTTTGTCGAGGAACTGGACGAATGCCCCGATGACCGCCCGGTGATCTTTTCCGCCCATGGTGTGCCGAAGTCTATTCCAGCAGAAGCTGATCGACGCCAGATGATCTATGTCGATGCGACATGCCCGCTGGTCTCAAAGGTCCACATCGAGGCCCAGCGTCATGCTGAAAACGGCCTTCAGATGATCATGATTGGTCACAAGGGCCATCCGGAGACCATCGGCACCATGGGGCAGCTGCCCGATGGAGAAGTGCTGCTTGTCGAAACGCCGGATGATGTGGCCACCGTGGCGGTACGTGACCCCGACAATCTGGCCTATGTCACCCAAACGACCCTGTCAGTAGATGACACCAAGGATATTGTCGCAGCGCTGCAGGCACGCTTCCCCAATATCGTCGGGCCGCACAAGGAAGATATCTGCTACGCCACCACCAACCGTCAGGAAGCGGTCAAGGAAGTCGCCCCCAAGGCAGACGCCCTGCTGGTGGTCGGCGCGCCGAATTCGTCGAACTCCCGCCGTCTTGTCGAAGTCGGCGCAAAGGCTGGCTGCCAATATGCACAGCTGGTGCAGCGCGCCGAAAACATCGACTGGCGCGCACTTGAAGGGATTTCCTCGGTGGCCATCACTGCCGGAGCCTCAGCCCCTGAATTGCTGGTGAATGAGGTGATCGACGCCTTCAAAGAGCGGTTCGAGGTCACCGTTGAGTTGGTCGAAACCGCAATTGAGCGGGTCGAGTTCAAGGTTCCCCGAGTTCTGCGCGAACCCGCCTGACGCAATCGCAATTTGCCCCTGCAGCCCCTTTACCTGTCTGCAGGGTTTCTTTGCCTTGCAACTGATCAATAGCCGATTACCCTTGGCCAGAGCTATATTGTCTGCCCAAGGAGTTGGTCGATTGATTTCACTGCAATTTCTGATCACCGCATTTGTCGTTGTCCTCGCACCTGGAACAGGGGTGCTCTACACGCTGGCGCTTGGCCTTGGTCAGGGACGGCGCGCCGCAATCTGGGCCGCAATTGGCTGCACCTTTGGCATCCTGCCCCATCTTGCGGCCGCCACATTAGGTTTGGCTGCGGTTCTGCACACATCGGCACTGTTGTTCCAAGCCGTGAAGATTGCGGGCGTTCTCTATCTTCTCTATCTCGCGTGGCAGATGCTGAAGGCGGATGGTGCCCTGTCGCTGTCCAATGCGCCCACGGCGCGAGACCGGGGCGTGAAAATTGCCAAGCGCGGAGCAATGATCAACATTCTCAACCCGAAGCTCTCGGTGTTTTTTCTGGCTCTTCTTCCCCCCTTCCTCTCGGGCACGCCTGAGACCGCAACGCAGGAAATGGTGATCCTTGGACTGATCTTCATGGCGATGACCTTTGCGGTGTTTGTTCTCTATGGCCTGTTCGCAGCCCAAGCCCGCAACCTGATCCTGGGATCCGACATCGTGGTGAAATGGCTCAACCGCAGCTTTGCCGGTCTGTTTGCCGCTTTGGCAGCAAGACTTGCGATGGAGCGCGCATGAGCCGGATCCCTCCCGCACCGCTGATCTTGGGTCTCGCCGGGGTGATACCTTTTGTATGGGGTGCGCTGACGACGCAGTCCCCGTCCCTACAGGCCTGGGGGGCCAGTCATCTTGGCCCGCGGTTTGTCGGCCCCTATGTGCAGCTGTTCTACGGCTCCGTAATCCTCAGCTTCATGTCCGGTGTGCTGTGGGGATTTGCGACCAAGACATCGGGAATGCGGGCGACAACGGGCTATGCGCTGTCGGTGCTGCCCGCACTCTGGGCCTTCTTTATGACAGGCGGTGGTCCAACCAGTGCGGGCATCAACCTGATCTACGGCTTCGCCGGGCTGCTGCTGCTGGACTATGCTTTTTCCGTCTGGCGCCTGACGCCATCATGGTGGATGCAACTGCGACTGCTGCTCACATCTATCGTGATCGCCAGCTTGGCCATAGGCGTGTACCTATGAGCGAACCGGATCGCACGACCCTGGAAATCTACAACAGCAAGGCTGCGGAGTATGCAGACCGCAACGAGAGCCACCTGCGGAAGGATCCACGTCTTGGGGAGTTCATCGCCGCCTGTCTGCCCGGTGCTCGGGTGTTGGATCTGGGCTGCGGTCCGGGCACGTCCAGCGCAGTTATGGCATCCGCCGGCCTGCGGCCCCTGGCGATGGATGCTTCGGCTGAAATGATCGCGCTGGCGGATCAGCTCCCCGGAGTTCAGACCCAGCTTGCCAGCTTTGATGACCTCTCCGGCATCGACATCTACGATGGTGTCTGGGCCAATTTCAGCCTGCTGCATGCCCCGCGCGCCGACTTTCCCCGCCATCTGCGCGCCATCCGGCGGACATTGCGATCCGGTGGCCCCTTTTACATTGCGCTGAAGCTCGGTAAGGGCGAGGCCCGGGACGCCATTGGGCGGCTCTACACCTATTATGAGGACGACGAATTGAAGGATCTGCTGCGCTCAGCCGGCTTCACACCCACCAACAGCACCACAGGCGAAAGCGCCGGATTGGACGGGGCAATGGCACGCTGGATTTCGGTGGCCTGTCATGGCTGAGCTGTTCGCCTACACCGATGGTGCGTGCTCCGGCAACCCCGGCCCCGGCGGATGGGGTGTGTTGCTGCGGGCAATGGATGGCGAGACCATCGTCAAGGAAAAGGAGCTGAGCGGCGGCGAGGCCGAAACCACCAATAACCGGATGGAACTGCTGGCGGCAATCAACGCGCTTGAAAGCCTGGCGCGACCGTCGACGCTGACGGTTGTCACCGATTCCGCATATGTGAAGAACGGTGTTACCGGGTGGATTCACGGATGGAAGCGCAACGGTTGGAAAACCGCCTCCAAGAAACCGGTGAAAAACGTCGAGCTGTGGCAGCGACTTGACGAGGCTCAGCGTCGGCATGATGTCACGTGGGAATGGGTCAAGGGCCACGCAGGCCACCCCGAGAACGAACGCGCTGATGAGCTGGCGCGCGCAGGCATGGCCCCCTTCAAACCCGGCAAAGCCAAAGCATGACCATCCTCACCCTTCTGGACTACGCCTCCGTTCTGGTCTTCGCCGCCTCTGGCGCGCTGGTGGCCAGTCGGGCGCAGCTGGATATCGTTGGCTTTGCCTTCGTGGCCTGTCTGACCGCTGTCGGTGGGGGCACGGTGCGGGATCTCCTGCTGGATCGGCATCCGGTGTTCTGGATCGGGGATTCCACCAATATCCTGCTGGCGGCCGCCGCTGCGGTGCTGGTGTTTTTTACCGCCCATCTGGTGGAGAGCCGTTTGCGCTGGGTTGTCTGGCTTGACAGTTTTGCTCTGGCAGTGGCGGTGTCTGCCGGTACCGGCGCGGCCATTCTGACAGAACAGCCGCCCGTGATCGTGGTGCTGATGGGCATGGCAACCGGCACGCTGGGTGGGCTCATGCGGGATGTCGTTTGCAATGAGGTGCCGCTGGTTTTGAAGCAGGGAGAGCTTTATATTTCCTGCGCGATGGCTGGCGCGATCACCGCCGTGATCAGCATCGCCTTTGGCCTGCCGACCCGCTGGGCCCTGGTGGCCTGTGCCGTGGTCTGTTGGGTCCTGCGGGCGGGTTCCATCACCTTTGGTTGGCATCTGCCGGTCTATCGCTCGCGCCCGCCGCGTAGCTGATCCCGCCTCTCAGCCCCTTAGCGGCGCCAATGAAACGGCACGATAATCAACGCACCGATTGAAGCAGCGATTGCGTTCCATCCCGGCGCCCGAAATCCTATTCCAAACATGATAACCGCAAAATGAAACAGAAACGCGCCGCCCACACAAATGATGATGGAAGACAGATAGCCGTTCTGGGTGAAGCCAGTTTTCTCCGCAAGGTAGCCAACAATCCCAGCAATCACCACGCTGCCGAAAAGAGCTAGAAACATCACCTGCCCCCCCTTAAAGCTGTGTGCCAGCAGTGACAGGAAAGCCGCGCAAAAAGATCTCTCGCGCCTGTGCACCCTTGCCCGCGCGCTGCAACTTCAGCAGCTCAATCGCGCCCTCACCGCAGGCGACCCGCAAGGTGTCATCCAGAACTTTGCCCGCCGCCCCGGCACCATCGACAACACGTGACGCCAGAAGTTTCACGCGCTGGCCGTCAATCTCGCACCAGGCACCGGGAAATGGGGATAGCCCGCGGATCTGCTGATCAACCTCGCTCGCCGGGCGTGTCCAATCCACCCGGGCCTCCGCCTTGTCGATCTTGTGGGCGTAGGTCACACCATCGTCCGGCTGCACCTCTGGTGTTAGCCCCGGCAATTGTGTCAACGCCCGAACGATCAGGTTCGCACCCATTTCGGACAGGCGGTCATGTAACTCAGCCGTGGTTTCCTCTGCGCCGATATCTGTCGCCTCGCGCATCAGAACTGGCCCGGTGTCCAACCCGGCCTCCATCTGCATGATACAAACCCCGGTCTGCGCATCCCCCGCCATGATCGCACGATGGATCGGCGCCGCGCCGCGCCAGCGCGGTAAAAGGCTTGCATGGATATTGAGGCACCCATGACGTGGCGCGTCCAGCACGGCCTGCGGCAGGATCAAACCATAGGCAACCACAACCGCCACATCTGCGTTCACCGCTGCAAACTCGGCCTGCTGCTGCGCCTCCTTCAGGCTGACCGGGTGACGCACCTCAAGCCCCAGCGCCTCCGCCCGGGCGTGAACCGGTGTGGGCCGATCCTTCTTGCCGCGCCCTGCCGGGCGAGGTGGCTGACAGTAAACGGCAGCAATCTCATGGCCCGCCTCAACCAGCGCATTGAGCACCGGGACAGAGAAATCTGGTGTCCCCATAAAAACAATACGCATATGTCGCCCCCTCACTCTGAATCTGAATTTGCCCACCCGAAACAGGCTCTAACTTGGGGAAACCCCGATTGATATTCAGCCGCTCAGCTTCTTCGCCTTGCGGATCAGCATATCGCGCTTCACCTTCGACAGCTTGTCGAAATACATCTTGCCGTTCAGGTGATCGATCTGGTGTTGCACGCTGGTGGCTTCAATCCCAACGAAATCCCGCTCAACCGTGGCACCGGTTTCATCCATGTAGCGCACAGTGACCGCACGGGGGCGTTTGATCTTGGCCGCGACGCCGGGCAGGTTCGGACTGGCTTCCTCATGCTCACGCAGCGCGACCGAGGCATGCAGGATTTCAGGATTGGCCAGACGGACTGCCCGCCCGCGCTCGCTGGACCCATCCACCACCGCAAGCCGCTGCAACACACCGATCTGATTGGCGGCCAGACCGACGCCGGGCATCGCCTCCATTGTGTCGATCATGTCCTGCCAGAGGGCGAGCGTTTCATCGGTGATTTCGCTGACCTCCTCGGCGCGGCTGCGCAGATGTTTGTCAGGCCAAGGCAGGCAAGGGCGCACAGTCATCGGGTTGTCTCCAGATAAGTTTCATAGGTGGCGACAGCAGCAGCACGCGCCGTGGGGGACACCCTGTCGAAGGTCACGCGCCCCTCAAGGTGATCATATTCATGTTGCACGCAGGCGGCGGCGAATCCCTCAAACCGGCGTTGATGGCGGACCCCTTGCAAATCAGTCCAGGCCAGATCGACCCAGGCCGGGCGCGTGACATCAAGGCTGACACCTTTGATCGACAAACAGCCCTCAGACATTGTGGCCATCTCCTCCGACAGCGCGACAATGTCCGGGTTGATGCAGACAAGCGGGTCGCGCGCACCTTCTTTCCAGGTGGTGTCCATCACGAACAGCCGTGCCAATACGCCAACCTGTGGCGCAGCCAGCCCTCGCCCCGGTGCGGCATACATGGTATCGAGCATATCTCGGGCAAGCGTTTCGACGTCTCGCGGTGCGGCGACTGGGGCTGTCGGGGCGCTCAGCACCGGATCCGGCCAAGCCCTGATAGGGAGAACTGCCATTTCGTTCACCTTTCCCGAGAACACGCACCAAATTTTGACCCACGCTCAGCCTCATAACGGGCCACTGCGCTGTCAGCCGCGGCCACGCTCACGTTTCAGTTTCTGCATCTTCCGGGTGATCATCTGCCGCTTCAGCGGTTTCAGGTAGTCAATGAACAGCTTGCCATTCAGATGGTCGATCTCATGCTGAACGCAGGTGGCCCAAAGCCCGTCGAATGTCTCCCGCTGAGCATTGCCATCGCGATCCATCCATTCGACCTCAACCACCTTGGGGCGGGTCACCTCGGCATATTGGTCGGGAATCGACAGGCACCCTTCCTCGTAGACGTTCGCCTCGTCCGAGGATGCCACGACTTCGGGGTTGAACATGACCAGCGGGCGCGCCGGACCGTCCTCTTCCTTGACGCAATCGAGCACGATCAGCCGATCCAGCACCCCGATCTGCGGCGCAGCAAGCCCAATACCCGGCGCAGCGTACATGGTTTCCAACATGTCATCGGCCAGCCTACGCAACGCATCGGACATATCCGGTACGGCTGCACAAACCTTCTTGAGGCGGGGATCAGGGTGGATCAGGATCGGACGTTTCATGCCGCTGATTTAGGCCATTGACGCCCGCCCTGCAACGCCCCCCTTGCGCGTGGCTGGATTGCCGTTAGCTTCGCCCGGGAACAACGGGAGTTCAGACATGGATTTTGACAAGATCATTGACCGCCGGAACACACATTGCATCAAGTGGGACATGATGGAGGATCTCTACAATGTCCCGCGCGACGAGGGCCTGTCGATGTGGGTTGCGGATATGGATTTCGCAGTTCCATCGGTGGTGACCGACAAGATGCGCGAGATGGCAGACCACGGCGTCTATGGATACGTAAATTGCGACCGCCCCTACAAATCCGCGATCTGCTGGTGGATGCAGAACCGCCACGGATGGTCGGTCGATCCGGAGGCGATTTTCACCACCACAGGCTTGGTGAACGGCGTCGGCATGTGCTTGGACACCTACACACAACCGGGCGACGGGATCGTTCTCTTCACGCCAGTCTATCACGCTTTTGCCAAGGTCATCCGCAACGCCGGGCGCGACGTGGTGGAATGTGAACTCGCCGTCAATGATGGACGGTATGAGATGGATTTCGCGGCTTATGACGCACAGATGACCGGCACCGAGAAAATGGTCATCCTCTGCTCGCCGCATAATCCGGTTGGCCGTGTCTGGACCGAGGAAGAGCTGCGCGGCGTTGCGGATTTTGCCAAGCGGCACGATCTGATCCTGCTGTCGGACGAAATTCATCACGATCTGGTCTTCGACGGTGCCACACATATCCCGATGCAGAACGCAGCGCCGGACATCACTGACCGCCTGCTCATGCTGACCGCGCCGTCCAAAACCTTCAACTTTGCTGGCATGCACACCGGTCAGGTCATCATTCCGGATCCCGATCTGCGTGCGCAATTCTCTCGCCGGATGCTGGCGCTGGCCCTCTCGCCGAATTCCCCTGGCCAATGGGCAACGGCAGCAGCCTATTCTCCCGAAGGCGCCGCCTGGGTGGATGAGTTGGTGCCCTACCTTGATGGCAATCGCCAGCTCTTCGATGCTGCTGTGAATGAGATCCCGGGTCTACGCTCCACCCGTCTGGAGGCGACCTATCTCGCTTGGGTCGATTTCTCTGGCACCGGCATGAGCCGCGAGGAATTTACGGCGCGGGTAGAACAGAGCGCCAAGATTGCCGCCAATCACGGTCCAAGTTTTGGCACTGGTGGCGACACATTCCTGCGCTTCAACCTCGGCACGCAACGCGCGCGGGTGGAAGAGGCTTGCGAACGGCTGCGCGACGCGTTCTCCGACCTGCAATAGCAGCGTTGCGGTTGGCAAAGGCCCGGCCCACGTCAGACCAAAACGCCGAGTAGAAACGCAAAGTAGAAAAGGGGATCACGTAGTCGTGGTCCCCTTTCGAATTGATTCACTGGTTTATTTAGTTTGTCAGGTCAGCGCCAAGGCCCAGCCATGCTTACAGCCGCATATCGTCCTGTGCGATCAGTGCAACAGGCGCATCTGGTGCGCGGTAGAAATCCAGTGGGGCCTGATCCGCCGCCGGCGTCGCACGCTTGAACTCATAGCGCATTTCACCCGCTTCTTCATCCGAAGCCACGATCAGACACTGCGAAAGATGGCGGGTTCCATCGTAGAGGTCGATCAGCCCGCGCAGCTGCGGGGCATCTGCCGCCTCTACCGAAAATCCATCTTTCCACATGCGCAGCACGGGAAAGACATGATCACCGGCAGCCACCCGCAGGCGGCTCTTGTTTTTCATACCATCCAGCCGCGCGGCATCCAGCGCGTCCTGTACCGATTGGGGAACAAATGTCGTCATGGCCGTGACCTCTCGATCTGATACCACTCCGACATCGGCCGCCGCGCGACTGACTGCCAGAGCAGGTGGGCATTTTGCCCTGTTCCTTACAAGTGTGAACGCACAAAGGATAAAATCAAGTGAACTTTTTGAGTCATTTCCACGCGTTGGCCGCAGCACCACTTTAGATACACCTGAGTAAACCGCCGATATTTCCCCGTCGCGTCGCAGGCCCGCCACCTGTGCGTTGGCGCAGGGAAGCTGCGCGCCGACGGCCATGGGCGCAGGCGTCTACGCCGCCTAGGTTACAGCGAACAGTATGTATTCACAGCGCATAGGAGTTTTCGATGGGCCTCTTGATTGATGGCGTCTGGCACGACCAATGGTACGACACTGCGTCATCCGGTGGTGCGTTCAAACGCTCGCAGGCGCAGTTTCGGAACTGGGTCACCAAAGATGGACAGGCAGGACCATCCGGCAAAGGTGGCTTTGCCGCCGAAAGCGGACGCTACCATCTCTATGTTTCGCTGGCCTGCCCTTGGGCGCATCGCACACTCATCTTCCGTCAGCTAAAAGCGCTGACCGATCACATCACCGTTTCCGTTGTGCACCCGGATATGTTGGACAAGGGCTGGAGCTTTGAAAAGGACCACCATGGCGCCACAGGGGACCACCTGTTCGGATATGACCATGTGCACCAGATATACACCCGTGCCGATCCCCAGTACTCAGGACGGGTCACGGTTCCAATTCTTTGGGATAAAAAGGAAAATACTATCGTCTCAAACGAAAGCGCCGACATCATTCGCATGTTCAACAGCGCCTTTGACGAGATCACCGGCAACCACGACGACTATTGGCCGGAGGAACTGCGAGAACCGATTGAGGCCGTGAACAGCCGGGTCTATTCCACCTTGAACAATGGTGTCTACAAATGCGGTTTTGCCACCACACAGGAAGCGTATGATGCCGCGATCGACCCTTTGTTTGACACATTGGACTGGCTGGAAGATATCCTGTCAGAGCACCGCTTCCTTCTGGGTGACAGGCTGACTGAGGCGGACTGGCGGTTGTTTACCACATTGGTCCGCTTCGATCCTGTCTACCATCTGCATTTTAAGTGTAACCGTCGACGTTTGATCGATTATCCACATCTCTGGGCCTACACGCGTGCGCTTTATCAATGGCCGGGAGTGTCAGACACCGTCGGGAGGGAACATATCGTGCGCCACTATCACTACAGTCACGACACCATCAATCCTCATCGGATCATACCAACCAATCCGCGTATCGACTGGATGGCCCCACACCATCGTGACTGAAATTCGGTTGCCACCTCCAAAGAAAGTGACCGGTTGGCCATCAGGTCGTTCACGCATTCGAGGTACGCCATATCCGCAGCGACAATCCGTCGCGTCCGACGCGATTGTCGCCTGACGCGCTGTAAGTGTTGGCCTGAAGCCCCCTTGCGACCAACTCTGATAGGGAAAGCACAGGCGCTCGAATCAATAAAACTTCAGCAATTGCTCTATTCCTGAACCACATCAACTTGGGCAGAACACCCAATACTGACTTCCTCGAATTGCATCCATAAGATGTTTCTTCAACATGAGGCTCGCGGGAATTAGCGAGTTGTTGATCACGAGGAGCTATGGTTGCTTTCTCGTGACTGCTGTTCCATACGGCAGTACTGGGTCAGCATATGGCGTGGCCCTCGGTTCTAGTTCATTGTTTAAGGCCCAAGATGACTGGCATGCTGGATCTGACAGAGGTCCCCCAGCGGGACCACGGCGGCAACCTCAGCGCCGCAATTTCCGAATATGGTGGTGTAGCCAGCGACTGGATCGATATCTCGACCGGGATCAATCCCGTGCCCTACCCGGTGGCTGATCTGACCGTCGCAGACTGGGGTGCTCTGCCCGATCAAGCCGCGCTGAACGGATTGATCACTGCTGCGCGCAGTTTCTGGCAAGTACCAAAAGAAGCGGCAATTCTGGCAGCGCCAGGGGCTTCGGCACTGATCGCGGCAATTCCGGCCTTGGCAGATCCGCGCTGGGTACAAATAACGCCACCGACCTACAACGAACACGCCGCCGCGTTCACTGCTCGCGGGTGGCAGACGGTCACTTCCGGCCCGGCAGAGGCCTGCGTGCTGGTTCACCCAAACAACCCAGATGGCCGCCGCTGGGACGCCGGAGATGTGCAGGCCCCTCTGGTCGTGATCGATGAGAGCTTCTGTGACGTCTGCCCTGCAGAGAGTCTGATGCACCTGGCCGAGCGCCCCGGCGTTGTCATCCTCAAAAGTTTTGGCAAGTTCTGGGGCCTCGCAGGGCTGAGGCTGGGATTTGCCATCGGCGATCCCTGCCTGATAGGCGATCTTGCCGCATGGCAGGGGCCATGGGCTGTCTCCGGTCCGGCCCTGCGTATCGGCGCGCAAGCGCTACAGGATGTGGACTGGGCAAACACCACGCGGGCGCGGTTGCAGCAGGATGCAAAACGGCTGGACAAGATGGTGACCGAAAAGGGAGCGAAACTGGTCGGCGGCACCGATCTATTCCGCCTGTATGAAGTGGACGATGCCGCTGCATGGCAGGCCCGGCTCGCCGGCGCTCAAATTTGGACTCGTATTTTCCCATACTCTAAAACCTATCTGCGGCTTGGTCTGCCGACGGGTGAAGGTTGGGCACGGCTTGAGGCCGCTCTGTGACCACTGCCGCCCTGTTGATCCCGGCGCTGCTGCTGGATGCCATTTTTGGGGAGCCGCGCTGGCTCTGGTCACGGTTGCCCCATCCCGCAGTTCTGATGGGGCGTGCCGTGTCCCTCGTTGATCAGACGCTGAACACCGCAAAGCACCGCAAAGCGCGTGGCGTTCTGGCTATAACGCTTCTTGTAGTATCAGCGGGCTGGCTTGGCTGGCTGCTGACTCTGTTCGGCCCCTTGGTTCAAATCTTGGTCGCGGCCATTTTGCTGGCGCAGCGGTCGCTCTGCGATCACATAGAGGCCGTGGCCGATGGTCTGCGTCTTGATTTGACAAAAGGCCGCAAGGCGGTTGCGTTGATTGTCAGCCGAGACACCTCTGGTATGACCACGCCGCAGGTCGCACGTTCTGCCATCGAAAGCGGGGCAGAGAACTTTTCCGATGGCGTAGTCGCCCCTGCGTTCTGGTTTCTGATCGGCGGCCTCCCGGGCCTGATGATCTATAAGATCACCAATACAGCAGACAGCATGATCGGTTACAGAACGCCGCGTCACAGAGAATTTGGCTGGGCGGCTGCCAGGTTGGATGACCTGCTGAACCTAATCCCGGCGCGCCTATCCGCATTGATGATTGCCACCGTTGGCTTGGTCTTGCGTAGCTGGCCTGACATTACCCAGGATGCCCGCCGCCACCGCTCCCCGAATGCTGGCTGGCCCGAGGCCGCAATGGCGCGCGCGATGCGGATCGCGCTCGCCGGTCCGCGATCCTACGATGGGAAACTGCAGGACTTCGCCTGGGTCAACGCCAGTGGCTCCAAAAGCGCCAGCGCCCACAGCATCATGCGCTGCATACATCTTCTATGGGCTTCTTGGGCCTTCGGGCTTGCGCTAACGGTTGCCATTGCCGCGCTGTTGTAGCTAACAAGGGGCAGCACTCTCAAAAAGGACACGCTACCTGTGTTGCGCACAAGCATTCTCGCCCTTGTCTCATTTCTGCTTCCGCTTCAGGCCCATGCGCAATGTGGTGGCGGGTTTCGCAATTTCGTTCAGCTGATGAAGGAAGAGGCGCTGACGGGGGGCTATGACAGCGCCACGGTCAATCGTTTCTTTGAGAACGTGCGCCAAGATCCCGCAGTCCTAAAGGCCGACCGCGCGCAGGGCGTGTTCCAGAAACCCTTCATCGAGTTTTCGCGCAGGTTGATCTCCAAGAGCCGCCTGGACCGTGGTCAAGCGATGTCGCGTAAATACGACGCCACATTCCGCAGGATAGAGACGACCTATGGCATTGATCGCAGCGTTTTGCTCGCGTTCTGGGCCTTTGAAACCGACTACGGCGCAGTGCAGGGAAATTTCAACACGTTGAATGCGCTGGTGACCCTGGCCCATGATTGCCGTCGGCCCGAGTTGTTCCGTCCGCAGGTCTTTGCCGCACTGGAATTGTTCCGTCAGGACAATTTTGATCCGCGCCGCACCACCGGCGCCTGGGCCGGTGAAATCGGCATGGTCCAGATGCTGCCCGGCGATATTCTGGAAAACGGTGTTGATGCCGATGGTGACGGCCATGTCAGCCTCAAGACGTCCGCCCCAGATGCATTGATGTCCGGCGCAAAGATGCTTTCTCATCTGGGATGGCGCCCGAATGAGCCTTGGTTGCAGGAGGTGACGATCCCTGCCGATCTCGACCTGAGCCTTAGCGGTGTTCACCACAAGAGAACAGTTGCTGACTGGCAAGCACTGGGCGTAAACCCTCGTGCGGGTCGGCTAGCGGAGCATGACACAAAGGCCGCGCTGATCCTGCCGCAGGGGCATAAGGGGCCTGCCTTCCTCGCCTACCCCAATTTCGACGTCTATTTCGAATGGAACCAGAGCTTTACCTATGTGCTGACTGCCGCATATTTTGCGACCCGGTTGTCGGGCGCTGCGAGCTACGATGCAGGCAATCCAGACACCGGCCTTGCGGCAAAACAAATGGAACAGTTGCAGCGCAAGCTTCAGGCACGCGGTCATGACGTCGGTGATGTTGATGGGATCCTGGGTGCCAAGACACGTGTTGCTGTCCAAAAAGAACAAAAACGCCTTGGCCTCCCCGCTGACGCCTGGCCAACACCAGCGCTGTTGTCGCGTCTCTGATCTATTGGAGGAAATCGCCCCCGGGGGCGGTTTCCGCAGGATTGTGTCTCAGGGAATTTGCGATGATCGCACCGGAAACCTCTGCCCGTCAGAGGTAATGACCACAGTGCGATCCCGGTTGGTCACATATTGATCGCAACGGGACATGCCATTGACGAAAGTCACACAGACCTGACCATCCTGCGCGACACGATAGCTGCCCCATGCAGTGCCACCGCCATTTGCCGCTGAATAAGTGTAGGAATAGGCTCCGTCCTCCCCGAACAGCGCCTCACCATCATCATAAAAAACAATTGATTGCCCCGGCAGCGCCGCAAGCGCCTCTTCGTCGTAGGGCTGATCACCCGCCCGCATTGCCCCATCCTGCGCCAATACAATACTTGGCACTTGGATTGATCCGAGAAGTACAAAAAAGACCAGCAGCAAGTGGTGTCTCATGCTGCCAGCCTAGCGAAATTCTCTCCCAGCCCCACCTCACATTTCGGTGACAGGGCAGACGCGATCACCAGTTGATGAATTCCTCGAAATCCTGAACGATCCGCGACCAGTAGCCCAGCAGCTCAGCAAAATCGTCGGGATTCATGCCGGTGTCCCCCAGATACACATCCAATTCGACCCGAGCGGACCCTTCGTCCGAAATATAGGCCCGACCAAAACGGTTTTCGGTGTTCCACTCATTGATCTTGACCACACGCACGCCGCCATCTGTCTGATAACCGGAGAAGAACTGGATCGCATCACAGTTCTTGTTGTTTTCGCAGCCGTAGAAATAGATTGAGAAATCATTGCCGTAGTAGTCGACCTTCAGCTTTGGGTCGCCGACATCATCGGTGGTGACCTCAAATTCAACGCCTTCGGTCTCGAAGAAACGCGCAAGGGTGGTCGCATCCTTGGCCAGAATGTTTTCAGCATGCCCAAGGCCCGGGAGGACAAACAGGGCAGCGGCGGTCAGTAGAGAAAGAAATTTCATTGTAAATCCTGTCATTGGCGCGCCGACGATAGAACCTACGCCGCATTGGAACAAGGGGTCAGGCGACCAGCGCCTCGGCTTTCTTGAGGTCCACGGACACCAGTTGGCTGACACCTTTTTCCTGCATCGTGACCCCGAATAGCCGGTCCATCCGCGCCATCGTCACCGCATGGTGCGTGATAATCAGAAAGCGCGTGTCGGTTTGGCGGCACATCTCGTCCAGCAAATCGCAGAAGCGAGTCACATTGGCATCGTCCAGCGGCGCGTCCACCTCGTCCAGCACACAAATTGGCGCCGGATTGGACAGAAACACCGCGAAAATCAGGGCCATGGCCGTCAATGTCTGTTCGCCTCCTGACAGCAGTGACAGCGTCGAGAGTTTCTTGCCCGGCGGCTGGCACATGATTTCAAGCCCGGCATCCAGCGGATCATCACTTTCAACCATGACCAGATTGGCCTCCCCGCCGCCGAAGAGGTGGGTGAACAGCATGGTAAAGCTCGCATTCACCTCCTCAAACGCGGTCAGCAACCGTTCGCGGCCTTCGCGGTTGAGGCTGGCGATACCCGCCCTTAGTGTCTTCACGGCCTCTTCCAGATCTGCCTTCTCGCGCACCAATTGGTCGTGCTCGTCCTGGACCGCGCGCGCATCTTCTTCTGCGCGCAGATTGACCGCTCCCAGCGCGTCGCGCTGACGCTTATGACGGTTGACCTCTGCCTCCAGCTCCTCCGCGTTCGGCATGTCTTCAGGTGTGGCATTAAGGCTGGCCAACAGATCGTCAGGTACCGTCTGTTGTTCTTCGCGAATACGCGCCTCGGCATGACCAACGGCTTCGCGGGCTGCGTCACAACGTGCCTCTGCCCGGGCCCGTGCCTCGCGCGCCTCAGAGGCCAGTCGAGCGCATTCACGCTCGTTTTGAACGGCATCGCGCAGGACGGATTCGGCACCAATCAGTGCATCTGAGGCAACCGCTTTGCGCGCTTCTGCCTCTTCAATGGCAAGGTTCAGTTCCTCGTGGGTTTCCGCAATCTCGGCAGGCACCGCATGTGCTTCTTGCAGCTCTTCCTCGGTCGCGGCACGCCGTTCCGTCAACTCGGCAATCCGCCTGTCTGCGCTATCCAGCCGGTGGCGCCACCCGGAGAGATCCTTGGTGACCTGCTGCCCACGTGCGGTGCGGGCCTCTCCCTCACGCCGCAGCTCATCCTGCGTAGACCGATGGGTCAGCATGGTGATCCGGGCCGCTTCCACCGCCTGCTTTACATCCTCTACCTTGGCACGCGCCTCAGCGAGGTCTTCCAGCCCTTCGACAGCGGTTTCCGCTTCCGTCAACTGTGCCTGCGCTGCGGCGGCGTCCTCTTCATGTCGGGCAACCGCGATGCCAAGAGTTTCCAGCTTGCCTTCGGACAGATTGCGATGGCTTTCAGCCCGGCTCAGCGCGCGCGCCGCATCGGCAACGCGTTGATCGGCAACCCGGCGCGCCTGACGCGCTGCCTGATCGGCGGTGGTGACCTCCGCCAGCTTGCGCATCAGAACCTCATGCGCAGCCTTGGCCCCATCCGCGCGCGCGCCGACATGCTCCATATCCTGTTTCAGCGTTTCAAGGCGGTTCATCTGCTCCAGCCGCAACGCCGCTGCACTTGGCGCATCCTCAGCCCAAGCCCGGAACCCATCCCAGCGCCACAGATCGCCTTCCAGAGTAACCAGACGCTGCCCTGGCATCAGCCGCGAATGCAGATCACGCGCGGCATCCCCATCGACAAGGCCAACCTGAGAAATCCGACGATGCAGAGCATCAGGGCAACTGACATGCAGTGAGAGCGGCACCGCACCCGCTGGTAGCGGCGCATCTCCGTCATATGGTGGCAAAGTGACCCAACCGCTCGGCCCATCAACCTCCGCCAGGGGCGCACGCAGGTCATCGGCAAGAGCCGCGCCAAGCGCTTTCTCGTATCCCGCTGCAACGCGCATCTCGTCCAGAACATGGCCGCCCTCGGCGGTATCGCGCTCCACAAGCTTCGCAAGCGCCGTCACCTCCGCCCGCAGTGCGCCCAATTCGCCCTCCGCCTCAGAGCGGCGGGCGCGGGCCTCAGCCTCGCGCGATTGGGTATCATTGCGCGCCTCGTCGGCCGCGGCCAGCGCCTCATCCGCGAGCTCAGCAGCGGCGCGCGCTTCCTCCTCGGCCTCGACCGCGGCTTCAAACGCGGCCTCTGCCTGAGCCAGCGTATCGCGGGCCTCGGCCATCGCGTCGCGGGAGCTGCCCCCGTCCTCCTCGGCACGAAGCAAAGCACGGCGGCAATCCTCGACCTGACGCTGCGCTGATTGATGGCGCGCCGCAAGCCGCGCCACATCCTCTGTCAGGCTTGTCAGATGTTCTTCGCGGGCCTGAAGCACCGAGACTGCTTCTCGCGACCGCTCGGCAGCCTCAGCCATACGATCATCGTGACCGATGGCGGCCCGCGCCAGTTCACGCTGTTCCCAGTCCAGCCGTTCAATCGTTTCGCCAGCATCCCGGTTCAGCCCGCTTTCGCGCTCAATATCGCGGCCAAGCTGCGCCACGCGGTTGGTCAGCGTTTCGATTGTCTGACGCGCCTGCGCTTCCTGATCACTCAGTGCATCGCGCTGCACAAACAGCCGTTGCAGCACGGCGGCAGCAATGGCCTCCTCTTCGCGCAGGGGAGGCAGTGCGCTCTCAGCCTCCAGCCGCTTGCCATCAGCAACACGGGCCAGCGCCTCTGCCTTGGCCGCCTGGGTCTCGCGGCTGCGCAGGATATCTTCAGCTTCCAGCCGCGCGTCGTCCGCCTCCCGCCAGCGGCGATAGAGCAACATGCCCTCGGCCCGTCGCAGCTGTTCACCGATATCGCGATACCGCTGTGCCTGACGCGCCTGACGGGCCAGCTGCGAGAGCTGTGCTGCGAGCTGTTCAATCACATCGTCGACGCGCAACAGGTTCTGTTCGGTGTTTTTCAGCTTCAGCTCGGCCTCGTGCCGCCGCTGGTAGAGGCCAGAGATACCTGCTGCCTCTTCCAGAATACGCCGCCGCGCCTTCGGTTTGGCGTTAATCAACTCGGCAATTTGCCCCTGTCGGACCAGGGCAGGAGAATGCGCGCCAGTTGAGGCATCGGCAAACAGCATCTGCACATCGCGCGCGCGCACATCTTTCCCGTTGGTCTTGTAGGCGCTGCCGACATCACGGGTAATACGGCGCAGAATTTCCAGATTGTCGCTCTCGTTGAAACCAGATGGGGCCAGCCGTTCACTGTTGTCAATCTGCAGGCTGACCTCGGCAAAATTGCGGGCTGGCCTGGAGCTGGTCCCCGCGAAGATCACGTCTTCCATACCGCCGCCACGCATTGCCTTTGGGCGGTTTTCGCCCATCACCCAGCGCAGCGCCTCAAGAAGGTTGGATTTGCCACAGCCGTTTGGGCCGACAACCCCGGTCAGGCCATCTGCGATCAACAGATCCGTTGGGTCCACAAAGCTCTTGAAGCCGTTCAGTCTGAGTTTCGAGAAGCGCAAGCCGATATCCTGTGATTCATTGGGATGTAAGTGTCATGGGTTTGTTACACCACTGTCAATGTGGCCGCCCCCCAAATCCGCTGGGTCAGCGTCATATCGCCACCATATATTGTGGATAACTCTTCATTACGCGGCTTCGCCGCTCCCGCAGTCCAAGCGCCCGACGAGGACAGCCTGATCGCCCAGGACATCGCGCACCGGGCAGCCGCTTGCCATTTCCATAGCGCGTTGCGCGCGTTTCCGGATGGGGCCAAGGCGCGGCGCATATTGAGGATTGACGCGCACCGCCTCTGCGAGTGATCCGCGCAGGCGCACCTCAAATACGCTGCCCTCCACCGTGATCCGCTGCACCGCTTGACCACGGAAATGCGGGCTTGCCGTATCGCAGGCTGTAAGCGGAACAGCAAGAAGGAACATAAAAATGGGGCGGAATCGAACCGCTCGCCTGAAAAAATCACGCATCTGTATCCCTGCGCCGAATGAGACTGTGTCTTCGCTCGTCCCTTCGAACTAGCATGGAATAGGCGCGCTGTCTGCTGAATGGGCGCACATCCCCTTGCGATGGCCTTGGCCCCGTGGTCATATGTTTTGACCAATCGCGCATCCAAAAGACTGACAGCATGCCCTTTCAAAAAGTACAGCCCGAAAAACTCTCTGCGTCTGTGGTGCGCCAGATTGAGCAGTTCATCCTGCGCGGCATCCTCACACCCGGCGAACGGCTCCCTGCCGAGCGGGAGTTGGCGGAGCGTCTGGGGGTCTCACGGCCCTCGTTGCGCGATGCGCTGGCCGAATTGCAAGATCGCGGTCTACTGGTCTCGCGGGCGGGCGCCGGAGTGTTTGTCGCCGATGTGCTTGGCTCTGCGTTTTCACCGGCCTTGGTTCAGTTGTTTGCAAGCCATGATGAGGCGGTTTTCGACTACCTCAGCTTTCGCCGAGATTTGGAAGGCCTGGCCGCCGAGCGCGCCGCCAAATACGGATCCAATTACGATTTGGAAGTGATCCAGACGATTTTCGACAAGATGGAGCAGGCTGGTGATCCCGCCATCTCAGAAGAGGCAGCCGCGCTCGACGCCCAGTTCCATTCCGCAATCATGGATGCGAGCCACAATGTGGTCATGCTGCATATGATGCGCTCGATGTTTGAGCTGCTGCGTGAAGGTGTTTTCTATAATCGTCGCGTTATGTTCCAACAGCACACCACGCGCGATGCCCTCTTGGCCCAGCACAGCGCCATCAACGCCGCGCTACAGGCCCGCGACCCTTCGGCAGCACGGGCCGCTGTTGAAACCCATCTGGACTATGTGAAGCAGGCCCTGACTGACCATCAGCGCGCCCTGCGCAATGCAGAGGTGGCCAAGCAACGTCTGCAGCATGAAATCAGCAAAACCTGAGAGAGCCCATCCGCAGGTTTAAACAGCCTGTACCCCCATCAGGATTTGGGTAAAGACGCCATCCACTCGGCAACGACGGCCTCGGGGTATCCTCGGTGGAAATGGGATTTCCACGGATAGGCCGCCCGGTCAGTGCCATCCTTCAGGCGAACCCGGTTGGCATCTCCCCGGTCAACGGCGGGGTTGCCAACCGCGATCCGATGATCTGCAACATCTTTGGTGACGGCGCTGCACGCACCCACCAGGGCCCCCTCCCCGACAGTGACTCCCGGCAGAACAGTGGTCATCGTGGCGATCACAGCAAATGATTTGATCCGCGCGCCCAGTAAGACCTCGCTCGGCGGATGCGGATCATTGGTCAGCACGACGTAGGGAAAGATCCAAACGTAGTCTTCAACAACGCTCTTTTGTCCGATGTGCACATTGCTGTGCAGCCGCACGTAGTCCCCAATAGTGCAATGACCCTGGATATCGCTCAGTGTGCCGATCTGAAACCCGCGCCCAGCCTGGGTGAGTTCGCGCACTGTGACCCGATGCCCGGTCACCAGGCCGTCACCGAAGCTTGAGCTTTCGTAGAAAACGCTATGGGAGCGGATCGTCGACTCTTCCCCGATGCGCAACGGAGAGCCATCCCCCAGACGGGTTGCGACGCCCAGCTCACAATTGCTTCCGATGTTGGTCCCCGCGCCAATTTCAACGTTGTCATGAACGATCGAAAAGGGGCCGATTTCGACGCTCGGGTGGATCTTGGCCTTGGGGCTGACAATGGCCGTCGGATGGGCGCGCATCTGTGACTCCTCTGGTAACCGAAAGCCCCGCCAGCAGGCAGGGTCTTGCGCTCTCTTCTATCGCTCAGCCTGCGTTCAATCCACCATTTTAGGGAAAGTAAGGATGTGCGCGGTTATCGCAGGCAACGCATTTGAATACAAAAAACCCGGCCACTTGGGCCGGGTTCTTTAACAGCGTCGATGCAAGAGCAAATTAGTGCAGCTTGGCGTCCACGTCGGCGATAGCAGCGTCGATCAGCTTGTTGGCTTCGGTCGCTGTCATCTGTTTCGAGATCACCGCATCCGCCGCTGCAATTGCAACGGTGATTGCCTGATCGCGCACTTCTTTCACCGCGGAGTCCTGCGCCGCTGTGATCTGTTCCTCGGCAGCGGTCATGCGACGCGCAATCGAGACTTCCAGGTCAGCCTTGGCTTGGTCAGCTGCTTTCGCAGCATCTTCACGCGCCGACGCAACGATCCGATCAGCCTGCGCCTGAACTTCCTGCTGCTTGCGTTCGTAAGAGGCCAGAATGGTCTGGGCTTCTTCACGCAGGGCACGGGCCTCTTCGAGGTCCTTTTTGATGCCTTCGGCGCGGGCGTCCAGCTGGCCACCCAGCAGACCGGGCACCTTTGCATAAAGCAGGATGCCGACGAACAGCAGGAACGCGAGCGTAACGACAAAGTCGGTGTTGCTCATCGACAGGAACGGGCCGGACGCCGCGAATGCGGGGCTGGTGGCACCAAAGGTCAGAGCAAGAGCCAGTACAGAGCGCATGTTCTTATCCTTTCATCCGGTCGGCAACCGCAGCTGCGACGGCTTTTTCGTCTGCCTTGCCACCAAAGGTGGCGACGATCTCAGCGGCGGTATCAACAGCGACGGCTTCGACGCTGGCGATGGCACCGGCCTTGATCTCGGCGATGACGGCTTCTGATTCCACTGCCTTGGCCGCAATCTGTGCGTCTGCCTTGGCAATGGCCTCATCCAGATCTGCCTGAATTTCCGCACGGGTTTCAGCAGCGATGCGCTGAGCCTCTGCACGGGCATCTGCCAGAGCTTGGTTATAAGCGGTTTCGGCCTCTACGGCTTTGGCCTTCAGGTCTTCAGCCGCGGCGAGGTCGTTGGTAATGGTTCCCTGACGCTCGGCCAACACTGCCGCAATGCGGGGCAGCGCGATGCGCGACAGGATGAAATAGATCACGACGAGCGTGACCACGAGCCAGAAGATCTGGTTCGCATAGGTCGAGAAGTCCAGCTGCGGCATACCGCCCGAACCGTGGGCGGCCTCTGCGGCACCGTGACCTGCGTCCTGCGTCTGAGTTGCCATGTCGTCCTCCTAGGGAACTTGCCGTTACACCGGGCGGCGCGGTCATCCACACCGCCCGGCCGTAAGGAAAATGGTTCCGAAGGGTCTTAGACGGCGAACATCAGCAGCAGAGCGACCAGGAACGAGAAGATGCCCAGAGCTTCTGCAAATGCGATGCCGATGAAGAGGGTTGCGGTCTGGGAAGCAGCCGCGGAGGGGTTGCGCAGAGCGCCTGCCAGGAAGTTAGCAGCAACGTTGCCAACACCCAGTGCAGCAATACCAGTACCCATGCCAGCCAGGCCAGCGCCGATGTGTGCGAGTTCGCCTTCCATTGTGTATCTCCTTACGATTGGAAGTTGAGGATCTTATTGTTCGGACCTGACCGCGTCTTAGTGCGACGGGTGCAGCGCGTCCTTCAGGTACACGCAGGTCAGAATGGTGAACACGTAGGCCTGAATGAAGGCCACGAGAACTTCGAGTGCGTAAACCGCGGTGATGGCAAAGATCGGCAGGAAGCTGAACAGGCCCAATGCGCCTGCAAAACCTGCGAATACCTTCAGAACCGCGTGGCCCGCCATCACGTTACCCGCAAGACGAATGCAGTGGCTGACAGGACGCACAAAATAGGAAATCAGTTCGATGATCGCGAGCACCGGGCGCAATGCCAGCGGTGCGGAGCCAACCCAGAACAGGCCCAGAAACTTAGTCCCGTGCAGCACAAAACCAGTCACGGTCACGGTCACGAACACCAGCATGGCCAGAACTGCAGTCACGGCAAAATGCGATGTGGTCGTGAAGCTGCCCGGGATCAGGCCCAGCATGTTCGCGGTCAGGATGAACATGAACAGGGTCATGATATAGGGGAAGAACTTCAGACCGTCTTTGCCGGTCACGTCTTCGACCATCTTATAGATGAAGCCATAGGCGAGTTCAGCAACCGACTGGATGCGCGACGGGACAATCGCGCGTTTTGCAGACCCCAGAACCATCAGCGCGAAGATCGCGACAATCGCAAGACCCATCCAGAGGGTCACGTTGGTCGGAGTGTAGAAGTTCAGCTCACCTGCGCCACCCAGCGGCTTGACCAGGAACTGGTCAGTCGGATGGATCTGGAGGCCCGGAATAGCGGGGGCAAAGAACAGCCCAGACGCAAGTACCAGCAGAAAAGCTGCACCAAAGATTAGTTTGCCCATTGTCCCGTTTCTCCTGTCGCCGGGGGATCAGTCCCGGTCCTGCGCATCTTGTTCGGCCATTTCGGCCAGTTTCTTTTCCTGGATCTCTTGCGCGCTGCGGAGCATTGTCTTCACCCCGGCCGCCAGACCCAGCATCGTGAACAGCACCAGAAAGATCGGTATGGTCCCAAGCAGAAGGTCCAACCCGTATCCGATACCAAAGCCGATCATCAGACCGGCCACCAACTCAATCACCATCCGCCAAGCTTGATTGGCTGTCGAATAATGCTCATCCACGCGCGGCTTGGGCTCTTGGGCCTTACGCGCCTCTGCCAACTTGGCCTCTAGCTGCGCCAAGCGCTGCTTGTCTGGCTCTTGTGACACGGTCGCCATCCTCACGTGAATTCTGTTGCGGTGCTAAGGAGTCCTCGCCTCAGAGTCAACAACCCTGAAAGCCCTGCGACGTCGAGCGCAACTAATTGTAATTATTAAGTTATGCCTGGGGCCTACCGCATCACCTCCTGCACGTCTGAGGAGCAGGCGACGGTTTTTCGGTCAAAATCCATATTCAACCAAAAGGTTGATTTTATCAGAGGGCCGGTCGCCGCCGAATTTTACGCAGCAGGCGACCATCGATCAGCGCCAGTCCGATCAGGATCAGGCTCATCCCTGTCAGGTGCTCCAGTTTGAGCGGCTCCTGCAAGATCCAGGCCCCCATCGCCAGGGCGGAAACCGGCGCGATCAGCGTTGGCAGGGTGATATTGGTCGGCCCAACCCGAGGCAGCACCCAATAGAACAGGATGAAAGCTGCGGACGTCAGGATGAAACCGATGATGAACAACGCGCCCCAAGTCTCCAATCGGGTGATCACCGGCAGACCTTCAGCCCAAATCGCCAGCGGCGTGATGGCCGCAGTGGCCCCGGTCAAGGCAACAGCGACAAGGACCACTGGATCGATGTCACGAAACTGGCGGGCAATATTGACCGAAAACGCGTAACACAACGGCGCACAAAGCGTAACGAGCACAGCCCAGACCTCGGACTGGCGTCCGCCATGCAGCAGCGGCCACGACAAGACTAGAATACCAAGAAAGCCGAAAACCACGCCCAGTGACTTCTGCCAGGTCGCCCGCTCTCCACCCGGCCAGAAATGCGCCACCATAACAGCAAGCGCCGGGGTAAACGCATTGAGGATCCCGGCCACGCCGCTGGCAATATGCTGCTGTCCCAGCGCGTAGAAGGCAAAGGGCGCCGCATAGCTCAGGACACCAAAACCAAAAAGCGCCAGCCAACGCCGTGGTTGGTCCGGCACCCGCTTACGCGCCGCCACGACATAGATCCAACATCCCAGCGCACCAAAGCCAACCCGCCCCATGGACACCGACAATGGTCCCAGCTCGCGCAGTAAAACAGCATTGAACATGAAGGACATGCCCCAGCCGATCCCAAGTACAAAGATCGCCGCCCAGTATTTCAATGCCATATCATGTCTCTTTCGCGCTCTGTCGTCGTTGCCGGTGATATGCAGCTAGCGGCTTGGGATTGTCGACCCGCATCTTGCGGTTTAGGTGTGTCGGCATGAGCGATCCTCTTGATACCGTATTTGCCGCCCTTGCGGACCCAACCCGGCGCAGCATTCTGACCATGCTGCTGGAGGACGACATGGCCGTCACCGATGTTGCTGAACCGTTTGACATGTCGCTCGCGGCGATCTCCAAACACCTGATGATCCTGACACGGGCAGGCCTCATTGCGCAGGAAAAACGTGGCCGCGTGAAGTGGTGCAAGCTGCAGCCGGACGCCATGCGGTCCGCCTCCGTCTGGATGCAGGGGTTTGGTCAGTTCGAGCCCGTCAATCTGGACGCGTTTGAGCGCTTTCTGGAAACCGAACTCGGCAGCCCGACAGCAGATCCCGCCTCCGAGTGAAGCGGGTTAGCCTGATTGCGTATTCGGCACTGCGCTGCGCCCCTCCCGTAGCAGCAACCAAAGCGCCCAGATGGTGCAAACCACGCCCAGCGCCACGATGCCACTAGGTGCCGGACGGCCCAGCGCAATTTCCCACAAGATGACCCAGCTTGGCGTCAGGTAGGTATAGGCCATGACCTTGGCTGAGGGCAGATGTAGCGTTGCATATTGTAGCAGAACAAATGTAGCGGCACTGGCGATCAGCGCAACATAGAGCAGGACCACCCAGACAAGCGGTGACAGCCCGGTCCAATCCGTGGCGCGAATGTCGCCCCAGCCGACCACCAACAGGATTATTGCGCCCGCGACCAACATCCCGAAGGTGAACACCACCGCGGGCTCGCCCCGGTTCAGCAAGCGTACCATCGGCGTATAGGCGGCGTGGGCCACACATCCCCAGAAATATATCATCTCTCCACGGCCAATTTCAAAGGCCCAGATGGCCGACGGGTCGCCGCGAAAAATCACCCAGATTGCCCCCACAGCACCAATCGCCAACGCCAGCGCCATCCGCCATGTCGTGATCTGGCGTAGCAGGATCCATCCGAAAACCCCACTCAGCACCGGTGTAAGTGTAAATACCGCAGCCGCACTCACTGGCGCGGCGGTTTGCAATCCGTAGAACATCAGCACGAAGTAGATGGCAAACAGCCCCCCCAGCACGAGGAAACGCCAAGGCGCCACAAAATCTTTGCGCCGCAGGCCATGGGTGAGCTGTGCCGCAATGCCGATCACCACCGCAGCAATCACAAACCGAATGGCATTGAGGGCCATGGGAGCGATGTCATTGGCCACCATCGCGCCAAGCGAAAACGATCCGGCCACCAAGGCCGAAAACACCAGCATTGCGAGATGACCGCGATAGCTCGGTGTCATGCGGTCCAGGCCTTCGCTTCGGCTTTCAGGAAGCTGAGGAAACTCTGCACCTTGGTTGTGCGGTGCAGATCAACATGGGTGACAAGCCACAATTCGCCCGCCCACTCTGGCAGGGGTTCCATCATCTGGGTCAACCCAGGATGCCGCTCCGCCTCCCAGCGGGTCAGGAAACCAATCCCCGCTCCTGCCAGCAGAGCCTCCTGCATCGAGACGGCGTTCACGCAGCGAAACGACAGCGCACTCTCGGGCGCGTGGGCACGCAGCCAGCGGGAATAAGGCGCCCGGCTATCTATGTCGTCATTGCAGATGAACCGATGGTTGGACATATCGTCCAGCCCTTTCAGCGGACCGAACCGTTCAATATATGAGGCACTGGCGTAAAGCCCGTGTTGTTGCCGCATGAAGGGCTGAACCACATTGTCGGGCTGTTCCGGCGGAGATCCGGCGCGGATCGCGACATGCGCCTCCCCGTATTCCAGTCGAAACAGGCGGCTACCGGTCAGAAAGCGGATCACCAACTCGGGGTGTTGACGCTGAAATTCCGTGAGCGCGGGCACCAGCAGTGTCGACATCGAGGACAGCGAGGTCACGACCAATTCGCCGGATACCGCATCCCCATGCCCTTTGAGCCGACCAACCAGCTGACCAAACTGATCATCCGTGGCCTGCGCCACCCGCAGCAGATCTTGGCCGGCCTCGGTCGGGGTGTAACCACGAGCGTGGCGCTGGAACAGCTTGACGCCGAGACGCGCCTCAATTGCATCGACGTGGCGGATGACTGTCGCGTGATGGACGCCCAACACCTCGGCGGCGCCGCTCACGGTTCCCATCCGAGCCACCTGATAGGCGGTGCGTACCTCGTCCCAGTTTTCCATGGTCACCTCTCATCTGCGTATTACTTGCCGCAACCATGCACATTCCGCAGGCTCTAGCCAGCGAAAGGTTCAAATTTGCGCAGTGATCACACAATGCCCTGCCACTTCAGACCCAGGTGATTGTAACGCTCAATCGATCCATCACCTCCAGAAATGCCTGTCGCGTCAGGGCAACGGTGCGATCATTCACCAAAGGATGCATGTAGATCACATCCGCCTGCTGCGCAGCCTTGTCCATATAGAAGTGCACATCTTGATTGACCCCGTTGACCATCGCCAGTGGAGTGACAGCGCCAGGGCGCACACCCAGGGTTTCCAGCAGGCGCTCCGCTGATCCAAATGACAGTTTTCCTAGTCCCAGATCAGCCGCCAGCGCTTTCAAATCGACATCGCGGTCCTGCTCAAGGCTGACCAGATGATTGCGTTTTATCTTGTCCCGCAGGTAGAGGTTCTTAAGCCGCAGCGCGCGCTCCCCTGCCTGCATGAAGCCCGCTTCAACCGCCTTCGCGTCCTCGACAGTGCGCAGTGGCACATGACTGTGCAGCCGGAAGCCAATGCCCCACGCATCCAGCTGCGCCAAAAGTTTGTCGGAAGAAACAGGCAAGCTGTCTTGAAACTGGGATGATGCGTCCACTGTGGCCTCATTGATCTGCACAAATGATATCGCCCGCAGATCAATGTGAAACACGAGGGCATGCAAGGGGGAACATCGCTATTCTGCCTGCTTTCTTATCAGCGTTTCATCAGCGCCCGCCACCTGCCGCAGATGATGTGCGGCGCGCCTCTTCGTAGTGATCGAACCCGCTTGAGAACCAGGCTGTTCCGCGAGTTGCGCTGGCAAGGCTGCTACAGAGCTGGTCCTGAACCGCCACCGGCAGCAGGGTTTCAAACACGTCCCAGCCTGCGGCCTCGGGGTGGGCTGCGAAACCAAGTATCTGCCCCTGCATCCCGCTGACCACTGGAACAAGCCCACCAGTGAAGACCGAAGGGACGTGGATCTCCACCCGCATGATGGGTTGCAGTACCACCGACCCCGCCTCCGCCAGCGCCTCACGAACCGCAGATTTGCCCGCCGTACGAAACGCGTAGTCAGAACTGTCAACGGAGTGGTGCTTGCCATCCTTCAGGGTCACCTGCACATCGACAACAGGATGGCCGCTGGCACCCGCCTTCAACGCCTCGCGCGCACCCGCCTCCACCGACGGAATGTAGCCCTTTGGCACCGCACCGCCTTTGACCTCATCGGTAAAATGGAAACCCGACCCGCGCGCGGCTGGCGCAAGGCTCAACACCACATCGGCAAACTGACCAGCTCCGCCAGATTGTTTACGGTGGCGATGATGGATTGTGACTGGTCGCGTGATGGTCTCCCGCAGGGCGGGCGGAACAGGTTCATCTCCTACCTCGATACCGAACGAGTCGCTTAGCAGCCCTAGGATACGGCGCAGATGCAGCGGCCCTTGCAGGTGCAGCAGCGCGTGCCCGCTGATCTCATCCTGTTCGACCTGCATGCCGGTATCAATCTCAGCAATGCGCTCCAGCGCTGCGGTCAGCCGGACATCATCGCGATCGTGCACGGGCGTGACGATCCGCTGATAGCTTGACGGGCGCGGTTGGGCCCACTGCGGCAATTGAGCGGCACGGTTTTCCAGATAGGCGTACCCAAGGCTCAGGTGATCCGATTTCACAACTTGCGCGATATCCCCCGGTGCAAGGTCACCAGAACCGGAGGGGGATGGGTTGCGGCCATTGCCAGCAGCGCGCCCGGTGGCAGGCGCGCTTGCGCCGGTTTTCGCAGCCGTACCCTCCCCCCTCAACTGCGTCATCGCTCCAAGGTTGCCACCTCCAACCTGCGCCCCCGCTCCCACCGGTTGGCTCAGCGCGCGGACGACGACCGTCTTGCCGAGATGTTTAACAAGGTCTCCGATACACCCTACTGCCAGAGGCTGCCCGTCCGCTGCCAACCGCTGTGCTGCGACCTCAACCGCGGGGGCCTCATGGCGCAGGGATTTCATCAGACGCAGGATCCCGTTGCGATGAAGCGCAGACCCCAAAAGCGCCGGGATCAAATCGTTATGCTGCAAGACGCGGGTGGCCACATCATAGACCGCTTCTGTCAGCGGCTTGCGATCTTCGATCAGTTGCTCCAGCAGATCGTCGTCATAGTCAGCCAACGCTTCCAGCATTTCTCCCCGCGCCTGACGTTCGCGGGCATGGATGCTATCCGGAAAAGCCACCAGGGCTGAGGGCTGCCCCTCCTGATATTTCCACGCCCGTTCTGAGATCAGATCCACCGCCCCGATCACCTCCCCCCCGGTCCGCATCGGTATCTGGCGCAGGACGATATTGTGCCGACAATAGGTTTGCAGCGCGGCGACGATATCGGCCACCCGCCCGGCGGCCTGATCCATACGGTTGATAAAAAGAAAGGCGGGAATACCCGCCTCTTCGACCATCCTGAGATAAGGCGCGGCCAAAACCCCGGCAGATGGATCCGCCGACACGCAAACAACCGCCGCATCGCTGGCTGCCAACGCCGGCCCCGCCGTCGCCAAGTTCTCAACCCCGCCGGCAATATCAATCACGCCCCAGGCCTCATCCATGAATGGAAACGCTCTCAACTCCGCAACACCTGTGGCCTGCTGCGGCTTCTGCTCTGGCTCCTGAAGTGTCGCTAGGGCTTTTGCCAGCTCAGTCTTGCCGGAATGAGAGGGGCCAATAACTGTAAACACACGCATCTGTCTTGATCCTTCTGTGGCTGCAAAGCCGCCCGATGAAGGAATACGACAGGAACGTCGCACCAGATGCCTTGAGAATAGCTGCCTCTGCAGTGGGGGCTTGGCTGACCCATGTTTTTGTTCATGTCTGACATCTACCAAAGAGCCATCGCATAGGCGCTGTTCACGCACCTGCAATGCGATGGCGCTTGCACGCGTATAGACGTGCCCCGCACTCTGATACTCCCCCACCGCAGTGCCTTGCGTCAACCGTTGCGCTCAACGCATGGCAGCGGGCCATCTATTCCCGGCCTAAGCGGTCCGGGTTGACTCATTGCGGCCAAACGCGTAACGCATGGCCCAAATCCGGGAGCCGCTACAGTCTTCCGGTCCCTGCCCTTGCCAGGGATCGCCCTCCACCAGCGTGTTACGCCCGTGGGGGTGATTGCGCATGGATCCTTTGCTCCCTACATGTGGGGCGCCCACGTTGAAACCGGCATAGGAGGCCGAAGGCATGTTTGAAAATTTATCCGAACGCCTATCCGGTGTCTTTGACCGGCTGACCAAACAGGGCGCGCTGTCCGAAGAGGACGTCAAAACTGCCCTGCGCGAAGTCCGCGTTGCCCTGCTGGAGGCGGATGTCTCGCTACCGGTTGCCCGGGATTTTGTGAAACGTGTACAAGAGCAGGCCACAGGCCAGGCGGTGACCAAATCGGTCACGCCGGGACAGCAGGTTGTCAAAATCGTCCACGACGCGCTGGTGGATGTGCTACGCGGTGACGAAGATCCAGGCCAGCTGAAAGTGGACAACCCGCCAGCCCCCATCCTGATGGTTGGCCTGCAAGGTTCTGGTAAGACCACCACCACTGGTAAGCTTGCCAAGCGTCTGAAAGATAAAGAAGGCAAGCGCGTCCTGATGGCGTCGCTTGATGTGTATCGCCCTGCTGCAATGGATCAGTTGGCGGTACTTGGCACCCAGATCGGTGTCGACACGCTGCCGATCGTGCCAGGTCAGAAACCTGTCGATATCGCCAAGCGCGCCAAACAGCAGGCCGCCTTGGGTGGCTACGATGTCTATATGCTCGACACTGCCGGCCGCCTGCAGATTGACGAAGTGCTCATGCAGGAGGTCGAGGACGTCCGCGATGTCGTCTCCCCCCGCGAAACGCTGCTGGTTGTTGACGGGTTGACTGGTCAGGTCGCGGTCGAAGTGGCCGAAGAATTCGATGCCAAGATCGGTATCTCCGGCGTCGTTTTGACCCGGATGGACGGCGACGGTCGCGGTGGTGCGGCGCTGTCGATGCGCGCGGTCACCGGTAAACCCATCCGCTTTGTCGGTCTGGGCGAGAAGATGGACGCCATCGAGACCTTCGAGCCTGACCGAATCGCAGGCCGGATTCTCGGCATGGGCGATATCGTTGCTCTGGTTGAAAAAGCCCAGGAAACCATCGAGGCCGAACAGGCCGAGCGCATGATGAAGCGCATGATGAAGGGTCATTTCAATATGAATGACCTGAAGATGCAGCTTGAGCAGATGATCCAGATGGGCGGCATGCAGGGCATGATGCAGATGATGCCCGGCATGGCCAAAATGGCAAAACAGGTCGAAGAATCCGGTTTTGATGACAAGGTACTGCGCCAGCAGATCGCCATGATCCAGTCGATGACCAAGAAAGAACGCGCCAATCCCGCCCTACTTCAGGCGTCTCGCAAGAAACGCATTGCTGCAGGGTCCGGCATGCAGGTTTCCGACCTCAACAAGCTGATGAAAATGCACCGTCAGATGGCCGACGTCATGAAGAAGATGGGCAAGATGGGCAAAGGCAAGATGCTGAAACAAGCCATGTCTGGCATGTTCGGCAAAGGCGGCGGCATGCCCGATATGGCTGGAATGGATCCGAGCCAGATGGATCCAAAAGCGCTGGAAGCAGCGGCCAAAGCCATGGGCGGCGGCAAGGGCCTTCCCGGTGGCATGGGCGGTATGCCCGGCGGGCTACCCGGCCTTGGCGGCATGGGCCTGCCCGGCGGTCTGAGCGGTCTGGGCAAGAAGAAGTAAGATGACCATTGCGCCCACCATATCCACTGCGCGCCTCACGCTGCGCCACCACGTGATGTCGGACTTCGCGCCGCTTCACGATGTGCTGGCCAGTGAACGCGCACGCTATATGGGCGGGCCGTTTTCACTCAAGGACAGCTGGCAGACAATTGCCGCTGAGGTGGGCAGCTGGTCCCTTCTGGGTTTCGGCAGCTGGGCAATAGAACGCAACGAAGACGGTGCACTTGTTGGCCAAGTTGGCATCAACAAACCAGCCCATTACCCCGAAGCAGAGATCGGCTGGACACTCTGCAACGGCTTCGAGGGCAACGGTTACGTCACCGAAGCAGCATCTGCAGCGTTGGAGTGGGCGTGGTCCCAGATGGGCGCTACCACCCTTGTCAGCTACATCACGCCCGAAAACGACAAATCGGTCTCAGTGGCTGAGAGGCTAGGGGGCACCCAGGATCCTGAGGCACCTTTGCCCGAAGGCGAAACTTCTGCAGATACGCTCGTCTACCGCCATAACGCACCTGATGCGGACGGCGGGATGGAGGCCTACGCATGATGGATCTCCGCTTTTCCTGCTCCACAGGCCACCGTAGCGGTGCCGCTGTGGCGACTCTGCCACGCCTGGACGGTGCTTTAACTCATTATTTTCCGGCATCTGGCATGGTCGGACCGTCTTTGATGCATAAACAGATCGCTGCGGCCTGTGCCGCAGGGGTCGATACGGATGTGGTAATGTCAAATACGGGTTATCGTTTCCCCAGCCTCATGACGAAGAGGCTTACACTGGTGTCCCCTGCGGAAGCCGGTTTTGATGCGCATGATGCCTTCCTGCGCATTGGCGCGCCGCGGTTTATTGATGCAGCAGACGATCCGGATGCGCTGTGGTGGTCAATTGCCACCATCATCGGTCACTGGCATCTGCGCGGCTACGGGCTGTTCGCTCTGGTCGAGCGCAGCACCGGGCGCCCCGTCGGCATGATTGGCCCGTGGTTCCCCAAAGGCTGGCCAGAGCCGGAGCTCTCTTGGCACCTAACAGAGGACGCCCGCGGCAAAGGCTACGCAAGCGAGGCCGCTGAAGCCGTTCTAGACTGGATCTTTCGTGAGAAGAACTGGAGCAACATCGCCTCCTTCATTCCGGAAGACAATGCTGCATCCATTGCTCTGGCACAGCGCATTGGCGCCCGGCCTGAGCAGTTGGTGTCGTTCCGCCTGGCCCCGGCCAACAACATGCGAACCTGGCGGCATCAGCCGCGCCAGCGCCTGTTGGGCGAGCCTGTGATAACGGGGCGTCTCCAATGATCTGTCGCCGTTTTTCATGCAGCGCGGGGGGTGTCTAATGCCCTCGTCCATCCCAGTGATCGAAACCAAACGCCTGGTTCTGCGGGGCCCCGAAGCCGTGGATTATCCCGACTTCAAGGCAACGTTCAGTTCTTATCGCGCGCGCTTCATGGGCGGTCCACTGAATCCATACGAAGCCTGGATGCTCTACGCCGCTGAAATTGGCCATTGGCAGGTGCGCGGGTTTGGCATGTGGATGATCCACGACAAGATCACCGAGGAAACATATGGGATGGCCGGGGGCTGGATGCCCGCAGGCTGGCCAGAACGCGAAATCGCCTGGATCATCTGGCCTGATGCCGCTGGTAAGGGCTATGCGCTGGAAGCCACTCACGCGGCCCGCAACTACTATTACAATACCCTCGGCTGGGATGGCGCGGTCAGCTATATTGATCCGAAGAATCTGGATTCGATCCGTTTGGCAGAGCGGCTGGGCGCACAGAAGGATCACGATGCCGACACGATTGACGGCAGCGACGCTGTCTATCGCCACCCGTCCCCGAATGCGCTGAAGGACAGCCAGCTGATCCATGGGATCGAGATGGAAATCAGCCATTACGCAGATCCCCTGTTTAAACCGGAGGGCTGGGCGCTTGACTGATCCCATCACCCAAAGCCGCGCGATGCGCGTTCCATTCATTCCCTCGCGGAGCCAGAAATGACGACAGAGACCCAAGATCCCGTCGCCCGTGCAGCGGCGCTGCTGAAAGGCCACCGCGAGAGCATTGATCGCCTTGATGCCATTCTCGTCTACACTTTGGGCGAGCGGTTCAAGCACACCCAGGCGGTGGGCCAACTCAAGGCTGAACACGACCTTCCCCCGTCCGATCCGACGCGCGAAACCGCGCAGATCGCACGGCTCGAAGACCTGGCGGAACAGGCCGACCTGGACCCCGATTTCGCCAAGGCTTTCCTGAATTTCATCATTCAGGAAGTCATCCGACACCATAAGAAACACCAGGAATAACAGGGATATCCCTGTAAACGCCATTAAAGGAGACTGAACCCATGGCAATGAAAATTCGTCTGGCCCGCGGCGGCTCGAAAAAGCGTCCCTTCTATCGCATTGTGGCTGCTGACAGCCGCATGCCGCGCGATGGTCGCTTCATCGAAAAGCTGGGCACCTACAACCCGCTGCTGCCGAAAGACAGTGAAGAGCGCGTAAAAATGGACATGGAGCGCGTGCAGCACTGGCTGGATCAGGGCGCTCAGCCCACAGATCGTATCGCTCGGATGTTGGAAGCTGCAGGCGTTCGCGCTAAGGTGGAGCGGAACAACCCCAAGAAAGGCACCCCGGGCAAGAAAGCTCAGGAGCGCGCCGAAGAAAAAGCAGCCAAGGCTGCTGAAGCGACTGCAGACGCGGAGTAAGTTGATGAACATGCGGGACAATTCATTCTCTGAAGACTTCCGCATGCAACTTGATCTGTTGATGCGTGTCCGGCGCGATGTGCGCCGATTTCGCTCCGATCCGGTGGACGAGGCAGTGCTTACGCGCTGTCTCGACACCATTCAGCTGGCGCCCTCGGTCGGGCTCAGCGAACCCTGGCGGGTGATCCGTGTCGAAAGTGACTCAGCTCGGGCCGCCGCACTTGAGAATTTCGAGACCGCAAATGCCTCGGCGCTGGCGGGCTTTTCCGAAGCCAAAGCTGAACGCTATGCCAAGCTGAAACTGTCCGGAATGCGCGAAGCACCGGTTCAGCTGGCGATTTACTGCGATGATTCCACAACAAAAGGTCACAAGCTCGGCGCTGGCACCATGCCGGAGATGCGCCGCTATTCGGTTGTTACCGCTGTGACCCTGTTCTGGCTCGCCCTGCGTGCCGAAGGTTTGGGGCTGGGCTGGGTGTCGATCCTTGATCCGCAACAGCTGAACCGGGATCTGGATGTTCCGGCCGACTGGCAGTTGATCGGATATTTCTGCGTTGGCCACCCGGAGCGGATGTCCAAAACACCGGAGCTGGAACAGCTAGGCTGGGAAACCCGCCGCAACGCATTGCCGGTCGAAACCCGGTAATCCACAGATGTGGCGATTGATCCGGCTTGCGGTTTTTGTTCTGATCGCCTTTACCGCAGGTGTTCTCTATGAACGCAACTACCAAACAGAACGCTGTGGACTCGCAGGCGGCACTTGGACTGCTGCGCGGTTCTGCAAAGGATGGATTGAATGACTGAGCAGATTTGCGTTGGTGCCATTTCAGGCTCGTATGGGGTGCGGGGCGAGGTACGCCTGAAGAGTTTCTGCGCCATGCCCGAGGATATTGAAGACTACTCTCCGCTCAGCACTGAAGACGGCAGCCAGACCTATACGATCACCTTGGTCCGCGCCATCAAGAACGGGTTTACCGCCCGTATCGGCGGGATCGAGACCAAGGAGCAGGCCGATGCTTTGAAGGGGGTGCGCCTGTTTGCACCACGCGAGCGGCTGCCAAATCTTCCGGATGATGAATATTATCACACCGACCTGATGGGCCTTGAGGTTTATGACACCGGCGGGACACTGCTGGGGAGCGTAAAATCAGTCCAGAACCACGGCGCCAGCGATTTGCTGGAAATCGCCATCCCGGCGGAGAGCAAAACCGTGCTGCTACCGTTCACGCTGGCAGCTGTACCGACGGTTGATCTTGCAAGCGGGCGCATCATCGCAGACCCACCGGATGGCGTGTTCTGAGGCTGTCAGCCTTCAGCTGCCAACAGCTGCTCCAAAACATGTTCTGCGGCGGCAGCGACATCCTGCGTTCGCTGTCGCGGTTCCGATCGTTTTCTGCCCAGTGCTGACCACAGCTTGAACAGGCGCCAGGTAAAGAAGAACCTGAAGATAGGATCCGTCGTCAGTTCTGCACCATAACCCTCCTCAAATGCTGCCCAATCCGCTCTGGCCACCCCTCCGAAACCAGGCGTGCGCCCTTCCGCAGCAAGGTGGTCGGGGCAGTTGGACAACCAAATATCGGCAATATCGCGCTGCGGGAATATTCCGTCATGGTTTGAATAGTCTATGAATGACACCTCGCTGTCGCACATCAGGATATTCCGCAGATGCAGATCTCCATGCTCCAATGCACCGCGGAATGTCTGTTTACGTGCACGCCGTGCCTCCCGGTGAAGCAGCGCGCAGAGACCCAAATACCTCTTCGGCTTCAAGACCTGAAACTTCCCGGCTCGTACCGTCTCCGCCCGCGCTGAGATCTGTTTCAGAAAGGGTTTGGGCCAGAATTGCATATCTCCGGCATCCGAAACCCTGTGCAGCTCAGCGACCGCGTGTCCAATCCGGCGAAGAACCTCTGCTCGGTCACCAAACCCGTATTCGGTCATAGTCAGCTCGCGGTAGGCAGTCTCCCCTTGGACAAAATCCATTAAAACTACAGCGCTATCTTGATCTCGCCACAGGACGTCAGGCGATGACACGCCGCATACCGATTGCAGGTCAAGCGCCGATTGCTGATGCCGATCAAGAACCCTGATCTGCCGGGCGGCAGTGGCGCCGTCAAAAACCGCCCTCAAGACATAGCGTTGCCCAGTTGCCGTTGTCACCTCCTGAACGCTGCGAACATGCTGATACCGGCTGTTCACCAGAAGCTGACGAAACCGCGCACCTTCGGCAGCCAGACCAAGGTCCGACGCAATACGTGGCCAGAACGCTTTGGCCCGCGCCTGCACATCCTCGATTGCGGCCTGATACTCATGGTCGGTTACAATAGGGGCCATTTCCGAATTCATCCAAACACCAAAGCTTTTTATTGCGTGTCGTTCTAACTGGATTAAACAGCGTCTCATGAGTGCACAAAACAAATCTCACGGCCGCAAGGCTATTCGCCCCTCGTTCAAGCCACGCGAGCTGATGACGCCGACGCCGGATCTGGTCGGCGTTTGGAAGGCGAAAATCATGACCCTGTTCCCGCATGCCTTCCCCGGCATTCTGGGGGAAAGCCTGACCGGCAAGGCCCTGCAAGAGGGGCTGTGGCAGCTGGAGACCGTCGATCTGCGCCAATTCGGCATCGGAAAGCACCGCAATGTCGATGACACCCCCGCCGGCGGTGGCGCTGGTATGGTGCTGCGGGCGGATGTGCTTGGGGATGCGATTGAGCATACGATGGCGGGCGCTGTCGGCAATTGGCCGTTGATCTACCTGTCGCCGCGCGGGCGCCGGATGGATCAGGCCTTGATGCAGGATCTGGCGCGCTGCGATGGTGTCACACTGCTTTGTGGACGTTTTGAAGGCGTCGATGAACGGGTTCTGCAACACTACGGCATTCAGGAAGTTTCTCTGGGGGATTTTGTGATGACCGGTGGCGAGATTGCAGCGCAGGCGATGATCGACGCCACTGTGCGCCTGATCCCCGGCGTTCTTGGCAATCAAGCCTCCACCGAAGAGGAGAGTTTTTCCTCCGGCCTGCTTGAACATCCGCAATATACCCGCCCAGCGGAATGGAAAGGGCAGACCATTCCTGATGTGCTGATGTCCGGCCATCACGGTAAAATTGCTGAATGGCGCCAGAAAATGAGCGAAGACATCACCAAGGCCCGACGCCCTGATCTCTGGCAGGCACACCAAGATCGCAAGACGCCAGACTGAACGATTCGAAGGCGGGATTTGCGGTTCTTAAACGCGACCTCTCCCCTTGATCCGCTGACCAAACAGGCATAAAAGGCCCCTGTCTGGATTCGCTGTTGCGTCTGTGGACCTGTGTTCTGTTGCATTTTGAAATCCCTGACCCGCCTTCTTCGGCAATTTGGGGGGCGCACGGTACACGCTTAGGAAAGAACGGAGTGATCTCTGGCGGGCTGCTATCTGCGGGACCCGGTGAAGACCAAGAGCTCTCGCAACCGCGCAAAACTTCGTGGGCAAAACCACGAGCAACTATAGGAGACCTGCGATGGACCTGATCGCACAGTTGGAGGCGGAACAAGTTGCCGCCCTGGGGAAAGAGATCCCCGATTTCAAAGCCGGTGACACCATCCGCGTCGGCTACAAAGTGACCGAAGGCAGCCGTTCGCGCGTGCAGAACTACGAAGGCGTCTGCATCAGCCGCAAAAACGGCTCCGGCATCGCCGGTTCGTTCACCGTTCGCAAAATTTCGTTTGGCGAAGGCGTGGAACGTGTGTTCCCGCTGCACTCGACCAACATCGACAGCATCACTGTCGTTCGCCGCGGCCGTGTGCGTCGCGCGAAACTGTACTATCTGCGCGCCCGTCGCGGTAAATCCGCACGGATTGCAGAAGATACAAACTACAAAGCCAAAGCGTAAGGAGTGGTATCATGAAAGCAGACACCCATCCCGAATACCACTTCATCGACGTCAAAATGACCGATGGCACCATCCTCAAGATGCGCTCCACCTGGGGCAAAGAGGGTGACACTCTGGCGCTGGACATCGACCCCACCGTGCATCCCGCATGGACCGGTGGCTCCACCCGTCTGATGGACGCCGGTGGCCGCGTGTCCAAGTTCAAAAAGAAATACGAAGGTCTGGGCTTCTAAGCCAACCTGTCTTGTTTTTTCGGAAAACGCCGCTCTTTTGAGCGGCGTTTTTTGTTGCAACTCCGGCGACCATGTTCATTGCGCAAGTTCACCCTGAGGAAACTACAGAGCCTAAATCAGGCCCTAACCTGCGGATATCGCGCTTCCCATCGATTCGACCGGACAGTATAGTCAGCCCAAGATGCGCAGTATTTTGCGCAGTGATTGGGGGAAGTGAACGTGGCGCATATTATTGTCGTCGGCAACGAAAAAGGTGGGGCGGGCAAGTCCACCGTCTCCATGCATGTGGCAACCACGCTGGCCCGGCTGGGGTACAAAATTGCCGCCTTGGACCTTGATCTGCGGCAGCGGTCGCTCGGGCGCTATCTGGAGAACCGCAAGGCGTTCATGGAGAAAGCCGCGCTGGAGCTGCCGCTGGTTGCCCTGCACGAGCTCCCTGAAATCGACGCCGATAGCCTGCAACCCGGCGAGAATGTCTACGATCACCGACTGTCTGCTGCGGTCTCCGAACTGGAACCCAGCAATGATTTCATCCTGATCGACTGCCCCGGATCGCACACCCGTCTAAGCCAGGTCGCCCATTCGCTGGCAGACACGCTGATCACGCCGCTGAACGACAGTTTTGTCGATTTTGACCTCCTCGCTCACACCGATCAGAAAGGTGAGAAAATCACCGGCCCGTCCGTCTATTCCGAAATGGTCTGGAATGCGCGGCAGCTGCGGGCCCAGGCCGGGTTGAAGCCGATTGATTGGATCGTGATCCGCAATCGTGTTGGCACCCAGCGCATGGTCAACAAGGAGAAGATGGAACGCGCCATTTCCATGCTGTCCAAACGGATCGGGTTTCGCGTGGCGCCCGGCTTTTCCGAGCGCGTGGTCTTTCGGGAGTTGTTCCCGCGTGGGCTGACGTTGCTGGACCTGAAGGATATTGGCGTCAAACAGCTGAATATCTCCAATATCGCCGCACGTCAGGAACTGCGGGACATGATGAAATCGTTGAACCTGCCAGGCGTGGATGTCGATATCTGACCAGCCCCCCATCACCGGCGAGACCGGTCCGATCGCTCAGCGCGGCGGGCGTCGGCTGGTCCTGATCCTTGGGCTGGCAGTTGCTGAACTGTTTGTCATCATGGTGGCCTATCAGCTGCTGGCCAATGTGCATTGCAAATTCACCGGCGCAGATCTGGCGTGCACAACTGTGCGCTCGATCGCCGGGCGCTTGTTGGCCGTTCTAACCGTGCTTGGGCTTTATCTGATCCTGATGCGCAGCGCATATCACGCATTGACGTCTGCCATCGGACAGGCCCCAAGACGCCCCTCGGCGCTGGTGCTCAACCTTGCGGGCCTAATGATCGCGCTTGTCCCGTTGGCACTGTTTGGCCCTACCGGGATCAACGCATGGATATCGCCGACGCTCATTCTAATCTGCCTCGGCGGCGCTATTGCCGGACTGGGTGGGGTGCTGTCCCTGATGCCACTGCGTGCATGGCTGATCTGGTTGCGCGGCTGCGGGCTCTCTTTGACGCTGGCGCTGATGGTGGCGCTGGTCATGCCGGACATCACCCGCATGATGGAGCCGATCTGGAACATTGAGGCACTGACCTCGGTGACCTTCGTTCTGGTGACATGGGTACTGGAAGTCTCGGGCGCGACGGTCTGGTCTGATGCGGCGCTGCATCTGATCCGCGTTGACGGGTTTCTGGTGGAGATCGGCGAACCATGCTCCGGCGTGGAGGGCTTTGCGCTCGTCACCACCTTTATGGGGCTATATGCGTTACTGATGGGACGGGATATTCGTCAGACACGGTACTGGCTGGTCTTGTTCCCTGCGGCGCTGCTGCTCAGCTGGGCATTCAACATCGTGCGTATCGCCATCCTGATCCTGATCGGTGCATGGATCGCACCGGAGCATGCCGTTAACGGCTTCCACAGTTACGCCGGCTGGCTGATGTTTACACTATTGGCGCTGCTGGTGCTGGCCATTGCGCATCGCTCTCGCTGGTTGCAGACCAATCCAGAGGCGCTGGCCGCAGCTGCGGCTGAACTGCCGCCGATGCGCGCTGATATGCTGCTTGCCTCCATCGTCCCATTCATCGTGATGATGTTAAGCGGTGTGCTGGTGTCCGCGATTTGGGCAGATCCTGCGCAAGGGTACCCGCTGCGCGCCGCGATGATGGCCGCCGCTTTGCTCGTATTCTGGCCTGCCCTGCGCCAGTTGGCATATCGACCAAGGCCAATTGACATCGCGGCCGGCGCCGCGATCGCCGCTGTCTGGATTGTGATGTCCACACCGGACATCAGCCGGGGTGGCACCGATGAACGCGATATGCTCTGGGTTGGCACACGTCTTCTCGGCACCGTCGTTCTGATCCCGATTATCGAAGAGTTGTTCTTTCGCGGATATTTGCTGCGCCGCATGGCAGGACAAGGTCAGATTCTACGGGCCGTTGTCGCACTTCTCATCACGAGCGCCCTCTTTGGCCTGATGCACGACCGTTTTGCCTTGGGAATGGCGGCTGGCGCCATCTTTGGTGCGCTATATTTGCGCGGCGGCGGTCTGGCTGCGGCGATACTGGCCCATATGGTGGCCAATGCGCTGATCGCCTATGTCGCCTTTGCCACAGCAAACTGGGCCCTGATCTAGACCCGGTTTCCTCTGTCGTCATACGCCATCACAGCATCAGTTCTGTATGGATCGGCGGCGGCGCAGTTCCCAAGTCAGCAGAAGCGCTGCCGCAACCGCAGCGACGGCGAGCAGACCGGCACTGACATCAATTTCCGGAACCGTCTGGCCCCCACCGTTGCCATTGCCATTTCCGTTACCTCCGCCGTTGCCCCAGCCGTTGCCCCAGCCATTGCCCCAGCCGTTGCCGTTGCCGTTCCCAGGGCCACCCGCATCCGGCCACTCACCCGCTGCAAAGGCATTCGGACCAGTTGCAAACCACACAGCCGCTGCGGCTGTCAGATGGGTCATGCGCAGTGTCAGTTTCATTGCATCTTATCCTTGCTGCTCTGTCGCTGTCCGGGGTGACGCGTTGCGAGGTTTCGACGAATCTCACTGACCACACCCTTTTCCTGCTTTCAGCACTAAGGGAGAAAAATGCGAAAATTATGGCAAATTTTACCTTTCGCTGAATTCCAGCCCCAACAGGTCGCGGAAATTACCCCTCGTAGATCGTGAACAACTCCACCGGCTCTGCGACACCGCGCAGCATATAGCGACCCAACGAGACCAGATCATGGTTGGTCGGTTGAGCTGCTTTTTGCACCTGCTCAGATACGATGATGCTGCGCCCAACGGAGGTATGCATACCGGATATCCGCGCCGTCAGATTGACGGTTGGCCCGATAACTGTGAAATCCAGCCGGTTCTCAGAGCCGATATTTCCGTAGAGGATTTCGCCCGCGTGCAGCGCCAGAGTGAAATCCGCAGTTGGCACGCCTTGCGCTGCGCGCTCCTTATTGCGCTTGCGAATTTTCCCCTGCAGTGCGCTGGCGGCAGCGAGGGCAGCAGTCGCGTCCTCACCAATGCTGCCAAGATCGAACATGGACAATATGCCATCACCCATGAATTTCAGGATATTCCCGCCGTGAGACTGGATTGTCTCAACAGCCAGACCAAAGTAATCGTTGAGCATATCAATCAGCTCGGCACCCGGAATTTGCTCTGCCAGCTGGGTGAACCCTTTCAGATCGAAGTAACAGATCACCGCATCAATCTGGCGGGAAGATCCGCGTTGAATTTCGCCCGACAAAACCCGCTGCCCGGCGTCGCGCCCCAGATAGACCTGTAACAGATCTTTGGCCATCTGCTGTGCAGATGCCGCGCGCAGCGCCAATGCCAGATGCGAGTAAATCTGGCGGATCAGGGCCAAGTCTGTATCTGTAAATCCCTCGGGATGATCGGTCGACCAGGACGACAAAATCCCCTCACCCGGGCGGCGCGGATCAAAGGGTGCGTCAGCGAAATCGCCGAACCGCTTTGCCAAGGCAAAGTAATCCGTTGCTCCGCGCTGCTTGAACTGCGCCAACGCTGGAAACCTCTCCAGAACATGGCCTGTCAGCTTACTGCGGAACTCAGGCACATCGCGTTCCAACATGTAGTAGAAGGTGCTGTAGAGCCATTCATCTCGTGGGGTATCGCTGTGTTCATAGAACTCATGCGACAGCCCGTCGGCCCGCGTCCAGCTGAACCCAATACCACCATATTTCGGATGATAGGCGCGCTGTGCCAGATGGAAGCGTAGCAGGGGTACCCCGGTATCGGCGAGCCTCTGGCAGAATCCCTGCAACATCTCCTGACGGCTGGCCCCCCGTAGCCCTTCAGCAGTGAGCCAGTCGATTATCGGCGTGGCGCGTGAAGCGGCATCCGTCATTATGCACGGCCTCATATTGTGGTCCCGGTCCAATCTGAGGCCTCAACCCGGCGATGTCTATGGCTCAATTCCTGCAAGTTTGCGCAACATGTCGCGCAGCGCCGCACTTTCCCCGTCGCTAAGCCGCCCCGCGAGTTGACGATCATAGATCGCAGCCTGCGTACTCAGGTCCCGGTAAGCGGCCTCACCTTGCGACGTAAGTTCCAGGTGCTCGGCACGACGATCTTTCTCGTCGCGATGACGTAGCACAAAACGACGTTCCGCCAGTTTCGCAACCGCCCGACTGATCTTCGTCTTGTGTATCTTGGCACGCTGGCCGATCTCGGTTGCTGTCATGCGGCCGTAATTGCCCAAGTGAAACAGCACACGCCATTCATTGCGCAGCATTCCATAGCGGTTCTTGTAGTGCTTTTGAAACTCAAGCGAGGATTCCTCCGCCGCCCGGTTGAGCAGATACGGCAAGAAATCCTGTAACGCGAAGTCATCTTTTTCATCCATAGGGCAGAGCTATCCCTTGTTAGTTACAAAATCAACTATTACCGAAACAGAGAACACCAAAAGGAGCGCCTCATGAATCACAAAGTCGATGCCCATGAAATGATCCAGGCCCCGTCTCTTGCCGGGCCTCACGCGGGCTATATGCCCGGATTTGGCAATGACTTTGAGACAGAAGCGTTGCCCGGCGCCCTGCCGCAAGGCATGAACAGCCCGCAGAAATGCAACTACGGTCTCTATGGTGAACAGCTGAGTGGCACCGCCTTTACCGCCCCAAGCCACCAGAATGAGCGCACCTGGTGCTATCGCATTCGCCCCTCGGTAAAACACTCTCATCGCTACACCAAGATTGATCTGCCCTATTGGAAGTCCGCCCCGAACGTGGATCCGGATGTGATCAGCCTCGGTCAGTACCGCTGGGATCCGGTGCCGCATGGCACCGAGGGACTGACCTGGCTCACGGGCATGCGCACCATGACCACGGCAGGTGATGTGAACACCCAGGTCGGCATGGCGAGCCATGTCTATCTGGTCACCGACTCGATGGTGGACAGCTATTTCTATTCCGCTGATTCCGAATTGCTGGTGGTTCCACAGGAAGGGCGCCTGCGGTTTGCGACTGAGCTGGGCATCATTGATCTCGAGCCCCAGGAAATCGCCATCATCCCACGCGGGCTGGTCTACCGGGTCGAAGTGCTGGACGGCCCCTGTCGTGGCTTTGTCTGCGAAAACTACGGGCAGAAGTTTGAATTGCCTGGCCGTGGCCCGATCGGTGCCAACTGCATGGCCAATCCGCGCGATTTCAAGGCGCCGGTGGCGGCGTTTGAGGACCGCGAGACGCCATCCACCGTCACCATCAAGTGGTGTGGCCAGTTTCACGAGACCAGGATCGGTCACTCACCGCTGGATGTGGTGGCCTGGCACGGCAACTACGCGCCAATGAAATATGACCTGCGGACCTATTGCCCGGTTGGCGCCATCCTGTTTGACCACCCGGATCCGTCGATCTTTACTGTGCTGACGGCCCCATCGGGCCAGCCCGGCACCGCAAATATCGATTTCGTGTTGTTCCGGGAACGCTGGATGGTGGCAGAAGATACCTTCCGCCCGCCGTGGTATCACAAGAACATCATGTCCGAGCTGATGGGCAATATCTATGGCCAGTATGACGCCAAGCCACAGGGCTTTGTCCCCGGTGGTGTCAGCCTGCACAATATGATGCTGCCGCATGGCCCGGACAGAAACGCATTTGAGGGCGCATCCAACGCAAACTTGGGTCCGGAAAAGTTGGACAATACCATGTCCTTCATGTTCGAGACGCGTTTCCCGCAGCATCTGACGCCATTTGCCGCCAATGAGGCACCGCTGCAGGATGACTACATCGATTGCTGGGCTGACATCGAAAAGAAATTCGACGGCACCCCGGGCAAAAAATAAGCAAAGGGGGGCGCTGCCCCCTCTGCGGCCCTGAGGGCCGCATTCACCCCCGGAGTATTTCGGGAAAGATGACGAGAGCAGCGGCTCTCAAACAAAAGGATCACGCATGCCTTTGAAAAAATCCTGGGTCTCCTCTGCCAATAGTGCGACCCACCCCTTCCCGCTGAACAACCTGCCCTATGGGGTGTTCTCTGTCGACGGTGATGATCCCCGCTGCGGTGTTGCGATCGGAGACATGATCCTGGATATGCAGGCCGCCGAGGAGGCCGGACTGATCCAGCTGGGCGATGCGCCGCTGTTTGACGTGCCTTATTGGAATGATCTGATGGAGGAAGGCCCGGCCGTCTGGGCCGCGCTGCGCGAACGGTTGACTGCGCTGTTGTCCGACGGCGCTGCCGAGCAGGAACAGCTGGAACCCCTGCTGGTTCCGGCAGCCGGTGCGGAGTTGCACATGCCGTTTGCAGTCAGCGAATACACTGACTTCTATGCAGGTAAGAACCACGCCTTCAATGTCGGTACCATGTTCCGCGGCCCCGAAAACGCCCTGCCGCCGAACTGGCTGCACATCCCCATCGGCTATAACGGTCGCGCATCCTCTGTCGTGGTGTCCGGCACCGATGTGCGCCGCCCTTGGGGCCAGCTGAAGGGACCGAACGATGCCGCACCCCGCTGGGCGCCTTGCGCGCGGTTCGACATCGAGCTGGAGATGGGTGCGATTGTCGGCACCCCTTCCGATGGCCCGATCACCGTTCAGGAAGCCGATGATCATATCTTTGGCTACGTGTTGCTGAACGACTGGTCTGCACGTGACATTCAAGCCTGGGAATATCAGCCACTGGGTCCGTTTCAGGCCAAGGCAACGGCCAACACAATCAGCCCCTGGATCGTGACCAAACCGGCGCTGGAACCGTTCCGCTGCAACACACCAGAGCGCGAGGTGGAATTGCTGGATCACCTGAAGGACTGCGGGCCGATGCTTTATGACATCGACCTAGAAGTCACCATGGCGCCACAGGGCAAGGACGCGACCACCATCGCGCGGACCAACTACAAGGAAATGTACTACTCCGCCGCGCAGCAGCTGGCACATCACGCCACCTCCGGCTGCCCGATGAACGCGGGCGATCTTTTGGGATCTGGTACCATTTCCGGCCCAACCAAAGACAGCCGCGGCTCACTTCTGGAACTCAGCTGGGGCGGCAAGGAGCCGCTGACGCTGGACACCGGCGAGGAGCGGTCCTTCATCGCAGATGGCGATACGCTGACCCTGAAGGGCGCGGCCAAGGGCGATGGCTATACCATTGGCTTTGGCGACTGTACCGGCACTGTTCTGGCCGCACTTGAAGACCCCTACGCAAGATAAGGAAGACCACCATGGCAAAGGCTTTTGCGTCCCAAGGGGACATGAGCGAAAAGAAGATCACCTTCGATGAAATCGGCGAAGGCCTCTATGCCTTCACCGCCGAAGGCGACCCGAACTCCGGCGTCATCATCGGCGATGACTCCGTGATGATTGTCGAGGCGCAGGCCACCCCGCGGCTGGCAAATAAGGTGATCGAATGCGTGCGGTCCGTGACCGACAAGCCGATCACTCATGTGGTGCTGACGCATTATCATGCTGTCCGCGTGCTGGGCGCATCGGCCTTTGGCGCGCGGAACATCATCATGTCGGATAAGGCACGTTCGATGGTGGTCGAACGCGGGCAGGAGGACTGGGACAGTGAGTTCCAGCGCTTTCCGCGTCTGTTCGAAGGCCATGAGAGCATCCCCGGCCTGACCTGGCCGACCACCACCTTCAGCGATTCCATGACTGTCTACCTCGGCAACCGCCGCGTTGATATCAAACATTTGGGCCGCGCTCATACCGCGGGTGATGCTGTGATCCATGTGCCGGACCAGAACGTCATGTTCACCGGCGACATCGTTGAATACCACTCCGCTTGCTACTGCGGTGACGGGCATTTCAGCGATTGGGGCGACACGCTCGACAATATCAAAGCCTACGACGTGGATGCCATCGCACCCGGCCGCGGTGATGCGCTGGTTGGCAAGGAGATGGTCAACGCTGCCATTGAGAATACCCGCGATTTCGTTGAGAGCACCTACCGCCCCGCCGCCAAAGTGGCGGCCAGAAACGGCACCTTGAAAGAGGCCTGGGATGCCGTGCGGGCCGAATGTGATCCGAAGTTCGCGGACTACGCGATCTATGAGCATTGCCTGCCCTTCAATGTGGCGCGCGCCTATGATGAGGCCCGCGGCGTTGATACCCCGCGCATCTGGACCGCCCAGCGCGATCTGGAGATGTGGGACGCGCTTCAGGACTAAGATCCACACCCCGGCAGAGACATCATCTGGGGGAATTTGATCCAGATCGTGTCCTGCCGGGGCAACCTATGACAGGCTCTTATGCGATACCGGCAGCCTTTGCCGGTACATGGGAGAGCTTTGCCCTACGGCATGTATTTTTGGGAGGAAACCAGATGAACAAGATCTTTGAAGTTCCCATGTACCCCTATCAGCGCAGCGAAGATCAGGACACAGGCGCCCCGGTGCGCCACCCGGTCATCGTGATTGGCGCCGGCCCTGTGGGTCTGGCCGCAGCAATTGATCTCGCCCAACAGGGGATTGGCGTCGTGGTTCTCGACGAGAATGACAAGGTCAGCTTCGGTAGTCGGGCCATCTGTTTTTCCAAACGCAGTCTTGAAATCGCGGACCGTCTCGGCTTCTGCGACCCGCTCGTGAACAAAGGCGTGCAGTGGAATCTGGGCAAGGTGTTTTTCGATGACCGTAAGGTCTATGAATTCAATCTGCTGCCGGAGAGCGGCCACGCGCAGCCTGCCTTTATCAATCTGCAGCAATATTACTTTGAGGAGTATCTGGTTCAGCGGGCGAATGCGCTTCAGGCTGCCGGGGCCCCGATTGAAATTCGCGGGCGCAACAAGGTCTCTGCCATCGGCACCCACGCGGATCACGTCACGCTGGAGATCGACACGCCAGAAGGGTCTTACAATCTTGAGGCTGATTGGCTGATTGCCTGCGATGGCGCGGGCTCACCAACCCGGCAGATGCTGGGTCTCGATTTTGTTGGCCGGGTGTTTGAGGACAACTTCCTGATTGCCGATGTGATCATGGATGCGGATTTCCCGACAGAGCGCTGGTTCTGGTTTGATCCGCCCTTCAACAAGGGGCAATCGGCACTTCTGCACAAGCAGCCTGACGGTGTCTGGCGGATCGACCTGCAACTGGGCTGGGACATCGACAAGGAGCGTGAGAAGCGCCCGGAGAACGTGATCCCAAGACTTAAGGAAATGCTGGGCGAGGATGTGCAATTCGAGCTGGAGTGGGTCTCGATCTACACCTTCCAGTGCCGCCGGATGGAGAAATTCCGTCACGGTCGCGTGCTCTTTGCCGGCGATGCTGCACATCAGGTGTCACCATTCGGCGCGCGGGGGGCCAATTCCGGTTTGCAGGACACCGACAACCTGTGCTGGAAACTGAAACTGGTGCTGGAGGGAAAGGCGCCCGAGAGCCTGCTGGACAGTTATGACAGCGAGCGCGTCCATGGTGCGGATGAAAATATCCTCAACTCCTCCCGTTCCACCGATTTCATCACGCCGAAATCGGAAATGAGCCGGATTATGCGGGACGCAGTTCTGGACCTGTCCGAACATCACGCCTTTGCCCGGCCGTTGGTGAATTCGGGGCGCCTGTCCCTGCCCTGCACCTATGAGAGGTCGGCGCTGAATTCAGCGGATGCCTTGCATGGGCCTCAGCGTACTAAGCCCGGTAGCCCCTGCCCTGATGTGTCGATAGCGGACGGATATCTGCTGCCCAAACTGGCAGACCGGTTTACCCTGCTGACCATCGACGCGGACGCTCCTGACAGCTTTGAGGAGGCGGGTATCCCGGTGACGCGGCTGGCCCTGTCCACCAAAGACGACCAGACCGGAACCCTGCGCGAACGTTATCTCGGTGATGCAACAAGTGCAGTCTATCTGATCCGCCCTGACCAGCATGTGGCGGCGCGGCGCCCGGCATTTGACGAAAACCAATTTCGTGCAGCCCTGCGCCGCGCGATTGGCAAGGAGGCCTCGGCATGAACGCTCTGAATACCGATCACGAAAACCTAATTCTGGCCCCGAACATCGAAAGGGCCGATGATTTCTATGCCGATCTTCTCGCGGCCCATGAGGGGCTGGCCAAAGCCGAAAGCGATGCGCTGAACGCGCGTCTGGTTCTGGTTCTGGCGAACCATATTGGGAAACGCGCAATCCTGACACAAGCGTTGGCAGCTGCTGCGCTGCCGCAAGGGGAGACTGACACATGAAAATCGAGCAAATCCACCACGTCGCCTATCGCTGTAAAGACGCCAAGCAGACGGTAGAGTGGTACAACACGATGCTGAACATGGATTTTGTCTTGGCGATCGCCGAGGACCATGTACCCTCAACCCATGAACCAGACCCTTACATGCATATCTTCATGGATGCGGGCAACGGCAACGTGCTGGCCTTCTTTGAGCTGCCGACCAAGCCGGAAATGGACCGTGACCGCAACACACCGATCTGGGTGCAGCACATCGCCTTTAAGGTGAAAGACCGCGACACACTGATTGCATTCAAAGAGCATCTAGAAGCCAACGGTGTTGAGGTTCTGGGTGTGACCGACCACTCCATCTTTCACTCGATCTATTTCTTCGATCCAAACGGCCACCGGGTTGAGCTGGCCTGCCCTGACCCCGAAGAGGAGGCGCTTCTTCAGCGGCTGAACGCCGTGAAATGGGACATGCTGGAGGACTGGTCAAAGACCAAGAAGGCCCCAAAACACGCCGACTGGCTGCATGCCAAGGAGCTGAACAACGTTTAGGCCAGCGGGCTGTACTGCGGTCCGTAACAATCGCAATGTAGGGGAAGCAGAATGTCTGACGTCATATTGTACGACTATTGGCGATCATCGGCCAGCTACCGGGTCCGCATTGCGCTGAACTTGGCGGGTATCGCCTATGAGGCCGTGACGGTCGACTTGGTCAAGGGCGAGCAGGTCAGCCCCGAACACCTAGCCCGCAACCCCCAAGGCCTGGTGCCGGTGCTGGAGATCGACGGGCTGCGGCTGACACAGTCACTGGCCATTCTGGACTATCTTGACCAGACACGGCATCTGGATTTACTGCCGCGCGCCCCGGCAGAGCGCGCCTTGGCTCAAGCCTTGGCGCACGCCATCGCCGTCGACCTGCATCCGGTCTGCAATCTGAAAGTTGCCCGCCACGCCAGTGGTCTTTGCACAGGGTCTGCTGCCGTCCCAGCCGCGCAGCCTGTCAACATGCCTGCGGACTGGATGCGACATTTCATTCGCCCGGGACTTGTTGCCTTCAACGCACTGCTGGAGGAATATCCGGTTGCCCCCTATTGCACCGGCGATCATCCGGGGCTTGCGGATCTCTGCCTCATACCGCAGCTCTACAATGCGCGCCGCTGGGGGGCAGATTTCGACGATCTGCCGCGTCTCATGATGATAGAGGCCACATGCGCTGAGAACCCGGCCTTTGCGATGGCGCATCCTGATGCGGTTCACACTGTAGATCCGCCGCAGACGTAAACAGATGAACCGCGCGCAGTCACACCGTATTCGCCGGGTTAGGACATTATAGATGACAAACGATTGGACCGGCTTCGCCCTCGCTATGATGGTGTTCACCGTCAGTCATTTTCTGCCGCGGCTCGCCGATCTACGCGGGCGGCTGATCGCATCCCTTGGCCGCAAGATCTATTTCTCGGTCTACGGGCTCTTGTCGCTGGTACTGTTTGGCTGGGTGATCGTCGCGGCGGCACAAGCCCCCTATGTTGAACTCTGGCCGCCGCTTGATTGGGCCCGCTGGGCCCCTATGCTGGCAATGCCCGTGGTCTTTGTCCTGGCTGTCTGGGGCTTGGGGGTGGACACACCCTACACGCTGGGAGGAAAGCGTAACGCCAATCCGACACAGGGTGTTCCCGGCCGGGCCGCGCTTAGCCGTCATCCGCTCCTGTTGGCTTTGGCGCTTTGGTCGCTGTCACATCTTCTGGCAAATGGCGATCTGGCTCATGCCATCGTCTTTGGCGGTTCCTTGATTCTTGCAAGCGCTGCGATCCTGCTCTTCGACGCCAAGGCAACAACGGCCCTCGGTCAGGCAGCGGCAGCATATTTTGCCCATACCGCCCTGTTTTCGCTCAAGCCGATAGGTGATCCGAACTGGCGGCGACACCATCTGCGCAGTCTCTTGCTGCGCACTGGCATCGGCCTGCTGCTCTGGGTCAGCGCGCTGCACCTGCATGAGCAGGTGATCGGCGTCTCGCCCCTGCCCTACTGATATTTGATTTCGCGCAAAGTCACACTGCCCGGAATCGGTCATATCTGGCGGTATGAAACAGATTGACCGCCTTCGCGCGCTGGGACTTTTTGACAGCCGCGTGCCCCGTTACACGTCTTATCCCACCGCACCCGTGTTCAGCACGGCGGTGGGGGCTGCCTTCCAAAAGGCCCAATTGACGTCACTGGATCCTGCAGTGCCTGTCTCGGTCTACATCCACATCCCGTTTTGTGAGCGGTTGTGTTGGTTCTGTGCCTGCCGAACCCAGGGCACGCAAACCCTCAGCCCCGTGGAAAGCTATATCGGCACTGTCGAAAAAGAGCTTTCCCTGATCGCTGAGATTCTTCCCGACGGGCTGCGGATGGGCCGACTGCACTGGGGTGGGGGCACACCTACAATTCTGCCTCCAGCCCTCATCCACCGGCTGGCCCAATCAATCAAATCTGCAATCCCGCCGACGGCAGATTGGGAATTCTCGGTCGAGATCGATCCCACAATGGTGGATCGCGACAAAATCGCCGCGCTTGCGAAAGAAGGTATGAACCGTGCAAGCATCGGTATTCAGGATTTTGATCCCGAAGTGCAGACCGCCATCGGGCGGATCCAGCCTTTTGACGTGACGGCCGCCTGCGTTGCGGATCTGCGTGCCGCAGGCATTCATTCATTGAATACCGATCTTGTCTACGGCCTGCCGCATCAGGATGCCACGCGCATTGCAGATACTGTAGACAAGGTGCTGACATTGGCGCCGGACCGGGTCGCTCTTTTCGGATATGCTCATGTCCCATGGGTGGCCAAACGGCAGAAGCTGATTGATGATACCGCCCTGCCTGGTGATGAGACCCGGTATCATCTTGCAGAGCTGGCCGCCAAAAAATTCCAAACTGCGGGATTTGCGAATATCGGCATCGACCATTTTGCACGACCGCAGGATGGATTGAACTTGGCCCGCAATAGCGGACATCTGCGGCGAAACTTTCAAGGTTACACAGATGATCACTGCCCGACGCTGATCGGTGTTGGGGCCTCCTCAATCTCGCGTTTCGACGGGGGCTACGTGCAAAATGCAGCGGCCACCGCTGCATATATTCAAAGGATCGAAGCGGGCGATCTGGCTGGGACACGCGGTCATCAGCTCACTCCGATCGACAAGATGCGCGCCCGGGCCATCGAGATGCTGATGTGCGACTTCCGTTTGGACCGTAGCGAACTGCAGCACCGGTTCGGGCCACAGACCCAACAGCTGACAGCAGATCTGAAGGCCGTTACGGCGACCTATGGCGATCTGGTCACATTGACGGATGATGCCCTAACTATTGAGCCCGAAGGCCGCGCGCTGACCCGGATTATTGCCAGCGCGTTTGACGCCCATAAACCGGAGGGCGTCCGCTATAGCCAAGCCTCCTGAGGCGGGAGGAAGGCATCGAGATCCCGCGATTTCAAAATATTAGGCTCTAGAAAGGATTATCCGCCGCGTCTCACTATGTCTCAGCCGCTCAGGCGTTGTCAGCATCCCCGGTTACGCTATCTGCTGGCAGATCAGCGGAGTATCGGACATGACCAACCTCACGACACCTCAAGACAGCCGTGAACCAGGCCGGATCATTTTGATCTTGGGTGATCAGCTGTCACATGATCTCCCCTCACTCCAGATCGGTGATCCTCAAAAAGACTGCCTGTTGATGGCCGAGGTCGCAGAGGAGGCGAGCTATGTCCCTCATCACAAGAAAAAGCTCGCTTTTGTGTTTTCTGCCATGCGGCACTTTGCGGATGAGCTGACCGCTGCGGGCTGGAACCTGCAATATGTCCGCCTGAATGATCCAGACAATTCGGGCAGCCTTATAGGTGAATTGGACCGGGCTTTGGAGCAGTTCACCGTAACCGAAGTGCTGGTAACTGAACCCGGCGAATATCGTCTCAAAGAGGCGCTGAACACATGGTCCGGGCCAGCCAGGATAACCATGCTTGATGACAGCCGATTTCTGGCCAGCCACGACATGTTTCGCAGCTGGGCAGAGGGGCGCAAGCAGCTGCGCATGGAATATTTCTATCGCGATATGCGACGCAAAACTGGCCTGTTGATGCAAGGTGACACCCCTGAGGGTGGTAAATGGAACTATGACTCAGAGAACCGCAAACCGGCGCAGAACGACATGTTCATGCCCAAGCCGGTGCGCTGCGATCCAGATCGTATCACGCAAGACGTGTTGGAATTGGTGGAACACAGGTTTCCCAGCAATTTCGGGCGGCTGACACCGTTTTGGTTCGCGGTCACCCGGGCAGCGGCTCTCAAGGCACTTGATCATTTTATTGATGCGGCGCTACCGCTGTTTGGGGATTATCAGGATGCGATGCTGGACGGAGAGCCGTTTCTCTATCACTCCCTGTTGTCCCAATACATCAATATCGGCTTGCTCAATCCGCTTGAGGTCTGCCGCCGGGCCGAACGCGCTTATTATGAGGGCCATGCCCCCCTCAACGCGGTTGAAGGCTTCATTCGCCAGATTATCGGCTGGCGCGAGTACATGCGCGGGATCTACTGGCTGAAGATGCCTGGATACACCTCCGAAAATGCCCTCGGCGCAGGGCGAGATCTGCCGGAGTTTTATTGGAGCGGAGAGACCAAGATGGCCTGCATGTCCGCCGCCGTCATCCAGACCCGGGACGAAGCCTATGCCCATCATATTCAGCGCCTGATGGTCACCGGAAATTTCGCAATGCTGGCAGGGATAGACCCGCATCAGGTCCACGAATGGTATCTGGCTGTTTATGCCGACGCCTATGAATGGGTCGAAGCCCCAAATGTCATCGGTATGAGCCAATTCGCCGATGGCGGCCTCTTAGGCTCCAAACCCTATGCCGCCAGCGGCAATTATATCAACAAGATGTCGAACTACTGCACAACATGTACCTACGACGTGAAACAGAAAACCGGCCCCAAAGCCTGCCCGTTCAATCCGCTTTATTGGGATTTCCTGATCCGCAACCGTGAGAAACTGTCAAAGAACCCGCGCCTGATGCAGCCCTATCGAACCTGGGACAGAATGTCCGCGGAGAAGCAACAGGAGTATCTCATAAGCGCGGAGAAGGTTCTGAACAGTCTCTAATTAGGGGGTTTCACCCTATTCTGGAAGGAAGGCATTCCTGGCACAACCTGTCGTTCCGTGAAGCGAATTTTCTCCTGCGTATGGCTTCCGGCGTGACTTCCTGTCGGGCTCTGGCTTTTGCATAACTGCGGAACGCGATATAATTCGATTATGACCTCTTTGGACCTTCCCTATTTTCCTCTCAAACGCGGACGCGTTCATGAGGTGTGCGGTCCGGGCAGCTTTGGGTTTCTTGCTATTTTGATGGCACAGGTTCGCGGTCCGACATTATGGATACGCGAGAGCCATCGTCTGGAGCATATTAATCCGCTGGGTTTGGGGGAGTTTACAGACCCGTCTCAACTGTTGGTCGTAAATGTAAAGCATCAGGCCGACGGCCTCGCCAGTGCAGAAGAGGCACTACAGGAACGTGCAGTCGCTCTGGTCGTGATCGACATCAGCAAACCACTCAGCCTAACCGCCGGTCGACGGCTCCAGCTTGCAGCGAAGGCCGGAAACACCACCGGGCTTTGCCTTATTCCAGAAGGCATGGGAAGCAATGCTGCCGAAACTCGCTGGCGCAGCGATCCAATATTTCAGGCACAAGACTCGACTCATTTTCACTGGAGACTTATTAAGAACAAATCAGGAACAAATGGATCTTGGCATGTTCGATGGAATCGCGCGTCGCGTCGTATCGATATGGTTTCACCGGTTCGCGAGTGACCGGTTTCTTCGGCAGTACCCACTGTCCGGTCCTTTTGCGCTTACGATCAAACACAGCAACACAAACCGCCTCTATTGCCTCAATGCAGAAGCCGCGCGACAAGGTTTGCATCAGGGCATGGCCCACTCAGATGCCCGTGCCTTTTGTCCAGACCTTCAAACAGCAGAAGCGGACATTCACCGGGACCAACAGTTTTTACTGCTTCTGCGCCGCTGGGCCACCCGCTATTGCCCGTGGGTGGGCTTGGAGGGGCGCGATGGTTTAGTGCTCGATATCAGTGGGTCCTCCCATCTTTTCGGAGGGGAAACCGGTATCTTGAATGCTATACGCAGCGGTTTGATGCGGGCCGGTCTATCCGCGCAAATTGGCCTGGCTGACACACGCGGGGCAGCTTGGGCCCTGGCGCATTACGGCGAGGGGCAGGCTGCGACCGGAGATATGTTGCCCGCTCTTCAGCACCTGCCCGTTGCAGCCCTGCGTCTTGATGAGAAAACAACAACAGCGCTGGTCAGAGTGGGCCTGCGTAAGATTGGAGATCTCGCAACAACGCCTCGCGCCCCGCTTGCCCGCCGTTTTGGAGCCAATGTATTGATGAGGCTTGATCAGGCTTTGGGCCACCAAGCTGAAGAAATCACTCCATTGGCAGCTCCACCTCACTACGGGGTCCGTATGACATTGCCAGAGCCGATCGGTCTTCTCAGTGATGTCATGGCTGGTGCGGAAAGGTTGCTGACACAGCTCTGTGCCAAATTGAAAACCCATGAAATGGGTGCGCGCATCTTTGTCATTACACTGCGGCGCGTAGATCTGGATCAGCAAGAGGTGGAATTGCGTCTGGCCCGTGCCTTGCGTGATCCCCAGAGGATTCTGCCCCTGTTTGAAAAGGGGTTGGCTGAAATGGATGCAGGCTTTGGCATTGATCAACTGCGCCTCGAAGCAACCCAGACAGAAGCCTTGCCGACGCAACAAATGTCTCACGTCGCAGGCGACAGCGAAGACCGGTTAGATGATCTGATCACGCGGATCGGAACACGGATCGGACTCGAGAACATTCAGCGCTTTCTACCCGCTGACAGCCATATTCCGGAGCGTAGTTTCATCGTTTCACCGGCGGCCTATTCAGACGCAGCCAGTGGCTGGATGTGTAAGAACCCGCGTCCGCTCTGCCTATTTCCACCCGAACCGATTGCGGGCAGGGGCCCCTATCCCCCAAACCATTTCCGTTGGCGCAGGGTTTCATTGACCACAGGCCATACGATCGGCCCTGAACGCATCACCCCTGAATGGTGGCTGGAAGACGACAACTGGCGGTCCGGTATGCGCGATTATTGGAGAGTGGAGACGACCCAGGGGAGACGCCTCTGGCTGTTTTATACGCCTCAAAACCCTGGGTGGTTCATTCAGGGAGAATTCGCATGACTGAAATGGATAGAACCCACCGCCCTGTCGAAACATGCCCGCCTGATATATTGGCCAAACGCATCGACGCGCAGGATTATGCAGAGCTTTGTGTCACCACGAATTTCACCTTTTTAACCGGTGCCTCTCACCCCGAAGAACTCGTTTTACGGGCGGCAGAGTTGGGCCTCTCGGCACTTGCGATTACAGACCACAACTCACTTGCGGGGGTTGTTCGTGCTTGGAGTGCGCTAAAAGAACTGAAGCGCGACCCCCAGGGCGCATTGAAGATCCGATCACAGCACCAGGTCGACTCGTCGTCCCGGCAAGAGATCGGGCATACATCCGCTCTTCCCAAACCCACGACACCCATCTTCCCAAAGCTCATCGTTGGCTGCCGTCTGATATTACAAAACTGTGCTGTGGATTGGATTGCCCTGCCCTGTGATCGTTCTGCCTACAAAAGACTGGCACGTCTGCTCACCTTAGGAAAACGGCGTGCCGAAAAAGGGCAATGTCTTCTTTATGCTGAGGATATGATTGACGCCTGCAAAGGTATGATCCTGATTGCCTTACCCAAAGAGACGTTAAGCAATGCTGTTTCGGATATTCAGAAGATAGGAAGGCAATTTCCGAACCATGTGTTCCTAGGCGCGGCCCCTTGCTATGACGGCAGCGATCAGGCTTATCTGGCGGCTTGTGCAAAATTAGCGCAGACGACATGTGCTCCAATGGTTGCCGTCGGCGATGTGCTGATGCACCGGGCCAACCGCAGGCAACTTGCAGATGTGCTGACCTGCATGCGTGAAAATATCAACATTGACGATATCGGGACACGGGCTTTACCCAACGCGGAGCGCCGCCTGAAGGCCGGTGCAGATATGGCACGCATTTTTCGCGATCATCCTGCCGCGCTACGTCGCACTGCGGAAATTGCCAACAGATGTAATTTCGATCTGAGCGAGCTGTCCTATGAGTACCCCCATGAGGAGGCAGAAGGGGAAACACCACAGGACCGTTTGGAGCGCCTCGCACAAGAAGGGCTAAAGCGGCGCTATCCGGATGGCCCGCCGGATCGCGCAATAAAGCTGATGGAAAAAGAACTGTCAGCAGTCAAAGAGCTTGAATTTCCCGCCTATTTTTTGACCGTCCATGACATCGTACAATTCGCCAAGTCCAAAGGCATACTCTGCCAGGGGCGTGGGTCTGCGGCCAATTCCATCATTTGCTATCTCTTAGGCATTACAGATGTCAGCCCCGATATGATCGCCATGGTTTTTGAGCGCTTTGTCTCAAAACACCGAGGAGAGCCACCAGACATTGATGTGGATTTCGAACATGAGCGGCGCGAAGAGGTCATCCAGTGGATTTACCAGAAATACGGTCGCCATCGTGCGGGTCTCTGCGCGACAGTTATTCACTTTCGCACGCGGGCTGCCATTCGCGAAGTTGGGAAGGTGATGGGGCTTAGCCAAGATGTAACGGCAGGTCTGTCGGGGCAGATTTGGGGCATGAGCAATGGCAGTGTCGATCTGGAGCGCATCCGGGAATTGGGGCTCAATCTTGAAGACCGTCGCCTGATGCAGACAATTCGCCTGATCGGCGAGATCATCGGCTTTCCGCGCCATCTTTCCCAGCACGTGGGTGGTTTTGTCATAACAAGCGGACGACTGGATGAACTGGCCCCGATTGAGAATGCCGCAATGGAAGATCGCACCGTCATCTGTTGGGACAAAGATGACATTGATGCCCTGCGCATTCTCAAGGTGGATATCCTTGCATTGGGCATGCTCACCTGTATTCGCAAGGCATTTGACTTGATGCAGCAGCATGAGAACATCACTCACAGCATCGCGACCATCCCACAGAAAGATGGCGCGACATATGATATGCTCTGTGCGGCGGATGCGGTGGGGGTGTTTCAGGTCGAAAGCCGGGCACAGATGAACTTTTTGCCCCGGATGCGCCCGCGCAAATTCTATGACCTGGTTATCGAGGTCGCCATCGTCCGCCCCGGCCCTATTCAGGGAGATATGGTCAGGCCCTACATCCGAAGGCGGAACGGTTTGGAAAAATCAGATCCCTTCGGGCCTGAACTGGAACAGGTTACCAGACGCACCGAGGGGGTGCCCCTGTTTCAAGAGCAAGCCTTGCAAATTGCGGTTGTTGGCGCGGGGTTTTCAGCGGAAGAAGCCGACCATCTGCGCAGATCTCTCGCCTCGTTTCGACGTATGGGGACGATCGGCAAATATCGCGATAAGTTCATCGCAGGTATGCTTAAGAACAACTACAGCAGAGAAATCGCAGAACGATGTTTCGGTCAAATCGAGGGATTTGCCGATTACGGTTTTCCGGAAAGCCATGCCGCAGCCTTCGCTATGCTGGCCTATGTCTCAGCTTGGTTGAAATGTCATCATCCGGCCATTTTTGCCTGTGCTCTGCTCAACTCTCAGCCCATGGGATTCTATGCACCGGCACAGATTGTCCGTGATGTGCGTGATCATGGCATCGAGGTGCGCCCAATTTGTGTAAACCAGTCCCAATGGGACAACTCACTTGAGCGCCGCCCGGATGGTACCTTGGCTCTACGTCTGGGGTTTCGCCAGATTAAGGGCTTCAAGGAAGATGACGCAGGTTGGATCATTGCAGCGCGCGGGAATGGCTATATTGACCCCGAGCATCTCTGGCTACGTGCAGGCCTGGCGCCCGCAGCACTGGAACGTTTGGCAGAAGCCGATGCCTTTTCGTCGATGGGCATCTCGCGGCGGGACGCACTTTGGCAGGTGAAGTCCATCACGACACCAGCACCATTACCCCTGTTCAACGATCAATTGGACGGCGAGGCCATTACCGAACCGGATGTCATGCTGCCAAGAATGCACCTAGGGGAAGAAGTCGTCGAAGACTATGTGTCCATGCGCCTGAGCTTGCGGGCACACCCAATGGAGCTGCTACGCCCAACCCTTCCTGGTCTGACCTGCAATAACCAACTGATAAAGGCTCCCCTGCAGCGCGTCTCGGTAGGCGGTCTTGTCATCACGAGGCAACGACCGGGAACTGCTTCTGGCGTTATATTTCTGACCCTTGAAGACGAAACAGGCGTTTGCAACGTTGTGGTTTGGAAAAAGATATACGAACGCTTTCGGCGCATTGTCATGGGTGGACGCCTCTTATGCGTAACGGGGTACCTTCAGAGAGAGGGCGCCGTCGTCCACGTCATCGCACAAAACATTGAGGATGAATCTGCCAGATTATCGGAGCTAGGCCACCCGCTGGACGGTGCGATTCAGTCCGAGGGTCCCCGCGCCGACGACACGCCTAAACGGACCAGATATCCCGCCCGTGCGATGCATCCGAGAGATCAGGCCAAGCGTCTCTTCCCCAGCCGGGATTTTCATTAGAAACACCTCTTTCGTAGCAGCTCATCGTCGCGAAATCGCTTCAGCACTGACACAGAGCATCTCAAATAGGATCGATGCCCCAAGCCAAGCGGTGTTTCCGTCTGTGTCAAACGGAGGGGACACTTCCACCAGATCGGCCCCTACAAGCTGAATGCCTGCGAGCTCACGCACCACCTGCAAGGCCTGAAAGCTGTTCGGCCCGCCAACCTCAGGTGTCCCCGTGCCAGGTGCGAAAGCTGGATCAACGAAATCGATATCATATGTGCAGTAGGTCGGCTGGTCACCGACAATCTCTCGAACTTCACTCATGACGTCCGAGACGCCGCGATCGAAAAATTCCTCAATTCGAATAATTCTCACACCCTGTGCCTGCCCCCATTCGACATCTTCAATGTTGTAAGCAGTGCCTCGGATACCGATCTGCACCATCCGCTTCGGATCGACCAATCCTTCTTCGATTGCACGGCGAAAGGGGGTGCCATGAGTATATTTGTTTCCACCAAAATAGCTGTCAAAGAGGTCGGTATGACTATCAAACTGAATGAGACCCACCGGCGCGTCGCTGGCCAATCCCCGCAGGACAGGCAATGAAACGAGGTGATCACCACCGACAGTCAGCGCAAAGATGTCGCGAGATTTCAGATCCGCGTAGAAAGCGCTGATCCGCTCCATACAGTCGATGATATCAACCGGGTTGGGCGCGACATCGCCAAGGTCTGCGCAATTGATCATCGAAAAAGGATTGATGCCTGTCACCGGGTTCCCGGCCCGGATCATGGTCGAAAGGTCGCGCAGCTGTCGCGGACCATGGCGCGGACCCGGCCGGTTGGTGGTTCCAGCATCCCAAGGCACCCCAACCAAGCCCAGTTGCACCTGATCAATAATCGGATCAGCTAAGGTTACATGCGGCAGCCGCATAAAGGTTGGCAAACCGGCAAACCGGGGCATCTCCATCCCGGATACTGGATGAAAGAAATCTGTAGGCAAGGACGCCATAAAATCTAGGCCTCTCTTTGGGATGAATGATTTTCAGCTATCATTGAGATGATTTCGAACATGATGGCGCCCGCAGTCAGCGCGGTTATCTGATTGGGGCTATCTTTTGTGGGCATCATGCAAACGATGTCTCCGCCAACAATATTCATTCCACGCACCGCATGCAGCAGACCCACGGCCTCATCAATATCGAACCCCTTCTCACCAGCCTCGATATTGGACACTCCCGGTGCAATCGTCGGGTCCAGACAGTCCAGATCGAATGTGATATAGACAGGGCGGTCAGCCAGCACCTCGGTAATCTGTGCCACAACGTCAGCCAGACCTCGCCTTCTGAAATCTCTCATCGTCACAACATTGTAGCCGTATTCATAGGATGGCTGCAGCCAGTCGAGCGTCCGGGCATGGCCTCTTATGCCGATCTGCATGGAATGGGCGGGATCAACCTTGCCCTGATCCGCTAGATAAGCCCCCCAATGGGCCGCAGACTTCTTTGCCCCCAGAAAGTGATCCACTTTTGTGAAGACATCGGTATGGGCATCAAGGTGCAGAAAACAAACCGGCTCACCTTTGGTGATCGTCCCGCACCCAAGCGCCTGAACGATCCCTCCAGTGATCGAATGATCCCCGCCAACGGAGACGGGCCGCGCGCCTGCCTTGTCGATCTGCTGATAGAAATTGGTGATCTGATCAATACAGTCTTCATTATCGTTGGCCTTCGGAAATGGTACATCGCCCAGATCAACAATCTTCGCAGAATTCCAGGGATCCAGCTGAAAGCCACTGTGCATACGCCGCTGTACTGATGACACGTTGCGAAGGGCGCGCGGGCCAAGATGCTGATCACGCTCTGTGGTTCCATTGCCTGCAGAGTGAGGCACGCCGACCAATGCAATATCCTGACCATCAACGGGCAGGTTTGGACAGCGGAATAAGGTCGGGATACCCCACCAATAGAGGTTTTCCATCATCGCATTCAGATGCGGATCCGACATCGGGCCTCCTTTCACAACGACTGTCATGCAATGTCAAAATGGTTCCAGAGTCAGTTTTCACCGACTTTCTTGCGGTAGCTGCCCTGCGCAATCCGATCGATCACCATCGCACAAAGCAAAATCGCGAGGCCGCCCAAAAGGCCCTGCCCCTTGGCTGCGTATTGCAACGATTCAAGGATAAGTGCCCCCAAACCATCAGCACCGATAAGGGACGCGATCACCACCATCGACAGCGACATCAAAATGGTCTGATTGATCCCGGTCATGATGGACGGAAGTGCAAGCGGCAACTCAACGTTGAACAGCAACTGGCGGCGGGAACATCCGAAAGCGATTGCCGCCTCCTTCGTCGCGTCGGGTACGCCGCGCATTCCTAATGCCGTCAACCGGATCACCGGCGGCATCGCGAAGATCAGCGTAGCCAATACACCTGGCGGCTTACCAGTACCAAAAAACGCAATGATAGGAATGAGATAAACGAATGCCGGCATGGTCTGCATAAAGTCCAAAACCGGCTCTGCGACAGCGTAAGCGCGTTTTGATTTGCCGAACCAAATACCAAATGGCACCCCGATAATGATGCACAGCATCGCCCCAGCCCCGATCAACGCTACTGTGATCATCGACAATTCCCACAGGCCCATAAACGCAAGATAGGCCAATGACGCTGCTGTAAATATCGCGATCCGTGGACCTGCCAGACGATAAGCCATGACCACAATCACCAGCATAACGACGGGCCATGGTGTCTGTAGCAGCAGGGTTTCCAACCCGTCCAGACACCAACGGATTGCCGCTGTAATGCCATCAAAGGTATTCGAAAAATTCGCCGCAGCCCAATCGAATGCAGCATCCCCTTTCCGAGACAAGGCCGAGAAATACTCGCGCTGGATTGGGAACTCCGTTACCGGAATAGTCTCACCGACAAACCCACCCGTGAGGCTGGCCAAGATCTCATCCGGTGCCCGTACCGTGAACCGCAACAGCGTAAGTGGCATGATTGCCAGCATCATGATCGCACCGAAAACCGTGCTGGACGTTTTTATACCGACCTGCTGACTGTCCTGATCCGCCCGCCACTTCAGGTAATGCGCCTCATAGGCAATATTGGCATAAAGCCCTTCGAGCAGCTTCACCAAGGTCAGAATCGCCACGCCAACCAACAGAATGGTGGTTGCCTCCGCTGCTGCCAAATCAGCCTGTTCTTGCGCCCTTGCGGCAACTTTCTTCAGATTTTCTGCGATCTTCAGTTTCGCGTCAGCCCCGGCTGCATCTCCCGCAGCAAGCAACTCAGCGGCCTGTGCCTCACGTTTTGCAATATTCCCTAAAGCACGCTCAAGTTTGGAAAGTTGGTCGGCACCAAGTTCCCCCCAGAGCCCTCGTCCTATCTGAACCAGCGCAAACAGCTCCAGGACAAGAAATATCCAGAAAAAACCCCAAACCCCGCGCGCCGCGCCCCAGAGCGGCCCGAACACCGCCGCCATTGTGTTCCATGACCATGCGAAACCCGTGGTATCTTGAATTTTTTTAAACGCCCCAGTGTAGTAACTGGTGTTCCGCTCGACAAAATCAGCGACCGTCGTGCTGTTGGCATTGGGGCCACTTTCCAATCCTGTATCGGTCATGCTTTGCCCCCTTGGATACCTTTAAGAAGAGTTGGCTTATCAATGACACCCACATCCATTCCATCATCCGATGTGATGACGATTGGTTGCTCAGTGGCTGTCGAGATATCGATCAACATATCCAAATCCGTCGAGTGTGCAGCGCGCGGGCTGACCTCCAGATCTTCCCAGTCTTTTGTCTGATACTCTGCCAGCGGCACCATGATTGAATGCGCAAAAACCAACTTGAGCTTCGAAATCCCCTCAACGAAATCTCGAACGTAATCATCAGCAGGCTCAGTTACGATTTCCTCCGGCGTGCCGATCTGAACGATACGCCCATCTTTCATAATGGCGATCCGCGTACCAATACGGATCGCTTCGTCCAGATCATGGGTAATAAACACTGTGGTTTTTCCCAGCTCAGCAGACAGAGCCATGAACTGATCCTGCAACTGTCTGCGAATGAGTGGGTCCAAGGCCGAAAACGGCTCATCCATCAGCAAAACGTCAGGGTCAGAGGCCAACGCACGGGCCAGCCCCACCCTTTGCTGCATGCCGCCTGACAACTCACGTGGAAAGCGATCTTCGTATCCTTGCAGGTCTACCCGTTCCAGGCAGCGCTGTGAAACCTCCCAGCGACGAGATTTGGATTCTCCTCGGATCTGCAAGGGAAACGCCACATTGTCACGCACCGTGCGGTGCGGCAGCAGCGCCATATGCTGAAAAACCATTCCCAAATTGACCGCGCGCATCTCGCGCAGTTCTTCGGCGTTGAGTGCCAGTACATCCCGGCCCAGAACCTGAATATCGCCCGCGGTGGGTTCAATCAGCCGATTGATGTGTCGCACCATGGTGGACTTGCCAGAACCTGACAGCCCCATGACACAGAAAATCTCGCCCTTCTGCACCTCGAAGGAGCAATCTGCGATGCCGATCACGCACCCAAATTCACCCAGCACTTCGGCCTTGCTCAGATTTCGGTGTTGGATCGCCTCCATTGCTTCCTCGGCGCGCTCGCCAAAAATTTTCCATACTCCGTCCAGACGTATGACTGCGTCATCGTTCATAGATATCAACCTGTTAGATATATTGAACCATGCAGAGCATGATGAGCACCGCACAAGGGAATACCCCCGCCCGTCAAAGATCCGCGCGGGGGCGCAAGCGACAAAGAACAAAAATCAGTTCAGCCAGTTGTCCACTTGGTCCGCGTTCTCTTCAACCCATTTGCGGGCAAACACCTCCGCATCCATTTCGTCAACGATCAAGGCATAGACCATCGCTGACACTTGATCGGAGGTCAGGTTAACCTTGGACAGAACTGCGGCCGCGCTTTCGTCCATGGCAGCCTGATAGTGGATATGCAGGTAAGCCTTGTCCCAGGCCATCGCCGCAGAGGAGTTCTCCAGCCAATTCGGATCATCAGTGGGCTGCGCAACATTCCACTTTGCAGGATCATGCGGCGGCTCTTCCAACTGGACGAGATCATACAGTTGGAACATGTGATGCGGCGTATAGCAGAAGAACACCACATTGGTATTTTGATCAGTCGCGGCATCAACCTCAGCGAGTGCTAAGGTCTCATCCATTTCCTTAAGCGTCATTGTTTGATCGTACCCGTAGGATTTGGCACGGATTTTCTCGACATTGGTTGATGCCCAACCTGCGGCACCGATCCAGATTTCTCCCATACCATCGCCATCGCTGTCGAAATTGGCCGCCATATCAGGATCACTTAACTCTGACAGCGCCTTGATGCCGGTACGCTCAGCAGTTCCTTTGGTGACACACATGGCCTGATCTGCCGGTATGCCATTCGGGTTCATGGCAACAGTGCCCTTTTCCTTCACGAACGTGTTGTGAAGATTAGCCTGGTTTGGCAACCAGACTTCTGGGTGGACCTGCATGGCCCCGGAGTCCATAGCTTCAAAGACGATCGGATTGCTGCCGTTTTGCAGTTCAACATCAAGGCCAAGATTATCCTCAAGCACGATCTTGAGAACATTCGCCGTTACACGAACCGATGGCCAGTTTGGCACACCAATGACCACATCAGCGGCCAGCGCGCCAGTTCCAAGCGTAGCCAACAATCCACTGGACATCCAAGTCGCTAGTCTCTTCATTTCACTCTCCAAATTGCCATTGCTGCTATTGTTGAAAAACCTCTCCTAGAGCTGATCCGCTTGGTCATCACCGCAAGAACCTCCCCAAACGCTAATGTGCCCACTTTCCAAGTGTATTAAATTACAATAATCGGGATTGAACTTGCATAATATTGCAATCAAAATGACCTTAACGACGCTGTAGTCGGGGTAGCCATGGTTGCAAGGCAGGTTTCAAAGGTCGATATTCATCTATTGCGCGTGTTTTGCGTCGTCGTAGATGCGGAAGGTTTTTCCAATGCCCAGGTCGTACTCAACGTGGCGACCTCCACGATCTCGAGGCAGATATCGGAATTGGAAACCCGGCTTGGGATGCGCCTGTGTGACCGGGGCAGGACTGGCTTTCGCGTTACCGAAAAGGGAAACACAGTCTACCAAGCAGCGCAGAAATTGTTCGGCGCACTCGGGGAATTTCAGGAGACCGTTGACGGATCACGCGGCCGTCTTTTCGGTCATCTCGCATTGGGCGTCATCGAAAACTGGGCCTCTAATAACTCAGCCCCAATCGTGCGCTCACTGTCTAAATTCAGCGCAATGGCACCGGATGTAAGGATTGAGCTACACTCACTCGCCCCGAATGACATTGAGTACGCCGTACTTGACGGCAAGGTTCCAATCGGGATCGGCCCCTTCCATTCTCCAAAGCCAGGATTGGTCTACAACGATATCTGCAAAGAGACCGTTTGCCTCTATTGTGGTTCTGGGCATCCGCTGTTTGCCATTGACTGCCCGGAAGAGCAGGAAAAAGAGCTACGTAATTCACTGTTTGCTAAGCGAGCATATTTAAATGAAAATACCGTCGCACCCAAAACTCGCCACCTACCCTCAAACGCAATCGGCCATCAAATGGAAGCGATCGCGTTGCTTATACTGACGGACCGATACGTCGGGTATCTTCCCTCATACTTTGCCAAGGACTGGGTAGCGGCAGGGCGAATGAAGAATATCGCAAACGGAGGATTTGATCGCCCCGTAACGGTGCAAACCGCTATTCGCAGAGGGGCCAAGCTCAATCTTGTGGGGAGAACATTCCTTGATTTACTTTCGCAAGAAGCCAAGACGCGGTAATCTTGCTGATCGTGAATAGTCGTTTCTAGGTGTAACACGAGACGATAAGTCAATTCCGAACAAATGCACGTCCTCTATCTTCTCTCAGTTTGCGTCGTCGCGAGTGATCTGCTCCCTTGGTGTCAATTAATATGGGTGCTTCTGTTTAGGTTTTGGTATTTCTTTAGAAGGTTAACATTCTCGTTGGTATCAGCCCTGCGAGACCCGCTTACCGCTGTCGGATCCAGCCGTCTTCACCCGTTGTTCTAGCGCATGCGCCGCACAACCGATCTTCACGGAAGTCGGTGATCGTCTGCCAATGGGAATTAAGCTGGCGGTCCTCCATTGGGCTCGAACCAATGTCGCCTCAAGGGCTCCCATGTCCAGCACCAAACGCATTGTACCTTCACGAAGCTGATGCCTGCCGGTGACGCGAAGCACCCACTTGCAACTGAAAACAGTTTCCGGTTGGATGACATCAATCAAGACGAGAATAATTCCATCAAAGGGAGAGCCTCCATGAAAATTCGCACGACACTTGTCTCTTCGGCGCTTGTCTTGGGCCTAGCCCTCCAGGCACAGGCGGCAGATGTGCCCGAGGGCACCAAGCTGGCCGAGGATCAGACCTATACCTTCTGGCTTCTGGACGCGATCAAGTCGATGGATCCGCAGATCAACACCGATGCTGAAGGGTCGGACGTGCTGCGCAATATCTTCGAGGGGCTGTACAACGAGGATGGCAACGGCGAGCTGGTGCCTGGCGTCGCACTGGATCACGAAGCCTCTGCGGACGGCATGACCTATACGTTCAACCTGCGCCAGGATGCCAAGTGGTCGAACGGAGAACCGGTGACCGCCGGTGATTTTGTCTATGCCTGGCGCCGACTGGCCGATCCCGCGACCGCGTCGGAATACGCATGGTACATGGAACTGATGCAGGTGGAGAACGCCCCTGAGGTCATCGCGGGCGATATGCCGCCGGAAGAGCTGGGCGTGCGGGCGGTGGACGACCATACGCTTGAGGTGAAGATCACCACGCCGCTGCCCTATTTCCCGCAGATGCTGGTCCATGCATCGACCTTCCCGGTGCCGCAAAGCCAGATAGAGCAGCATGGCGACGACTGGACCGATGCAGGCACGCTGGTGGGCAACGGCGCCTATACGCTGACCGAGCATCAATTGGGCGAGCGGGTCGTGATGGAGAAGAGCGACACCTATTGGGATGCTGAGAATGTGGTGATGGAAACCCTCACCGCATTGACCATCAATGACGTGAACCAGGGGCTGACGCGGTATCTTGCCGGAGAACTGGACCGGGTGGATATCCCCGCCGGGCAGTATCCGCGTCTCAAGAAAGAATACCCCGAACAGGCGGTCTCGACCCCCTATAACTGTTCCTACATCTATATGCTGAATGTTGGCGAAAAGGGGCCGGAAGCCCTGCGCGACGTGCGCGTCCGCAAGGCGCTGGCCTATGCCATCGACCGCGACATCATCGTGGACCGGATCCTGCAGGGCGGCCAGAAAGCCTCCTATAACTGGACCCATTGGGCGACCGCCGATTTCAAACGCCCCGAGCTGGAATGGGCCGACAAGATGGATCAGACGCAGCGGCTGGAAGCGGCACAGGCGCTGATGGCGGAAGCGGGCTACAGCCGTGACAACCCGCTGGACCTGACACTGCAGTACAACACCTCGGAAGATCACAAGAAAATCGCCATCGCCGCGTCGCAGATGCTCAAGCAGATCGGCGTGAACATCACGCTCGACAACTACGAGTGGAAGATCCACACCGACCGGATGCAGAACCAGGACTACGACATGGCGCGCTATGCCTGGTGCGGCGATTACAACGAGGCCTCGACCTATCTGGACTTGCTGACCTCATACTCTGGCCACAACAACGGCGAGTTCTACAACGACGCCTATGATCAGGTGATGAAAGACAGCAAGACCGCCAAGGATCCGCAGCCGCTCTATCAGGAGGCTGAACGCATCTTGGCCGAGGAAATGCCGATCATCCCGATCTATCATTACGCCAATGTCGATATGATTGCCGAGGATATCAAAGGGCTGCCGGAGAACAACGTGAACAACAACTGGTACGGCAAGGATCTGTACCGCATCGCCGAGTAACCTTTGGCCTGCGGGCAGCCCGGCCAAGGCTGCGGCTGCTCGCTTACCGTCCCAGCCACCTCGACCCAAGTTCCGGGAGCGACAGTTTTGCTCAGTTACATCCTCAAGCGTCTTGCCATCGCGGTTCCGACGCTTCTGCTTTTAATCGTGATTTCCTTCCTGCTGATGCATTCCGCTCCCGGCGGGCCGTTCACCACCGAGCGAGAGTTGCCGCCACAGGTTCTGGCCAATCTCAATGCAAAATACGGGCTGGACGACCCGCTGTGGAGGCAGATCACCTCATATGTCTGGGGCATCGTCAGCGAATTCGATTTCGGCCCCAGTTTCGTCTACAAGGACCGCTCGGTGAACGAGATCATCGCGCAAGGCTTCCCGATCACGCTGACCTACGGGCTGCTGTCCTTTGCCGTGGCGGTGATTGTCGGGGTCAGCCTGGGTGTCGCTGCGGCGATGCGGCACAATTCACTGCTGGATTACGCAGCGGTCGGCGTGTCGATCGGTGCGCAGGTGCTGCCGAATTTTGTCATGGCGCCGATCCTCGTTCTGGTGTTTACGCTCTGGCTCGGCTGGCTGCCGGGCGGCGGCTGGCAGGGGCCGGAGTATTGGATCATGCCGGTGATCGCGCTCTCCACCTCCTTCATGGCGTCCATCGCGCGGATCACGCGCTCCTCGATGCTTGAAGTGCTGACCTCCAACCACATCCGCACCGCCCGCGCCAAGGGCTTGCCCGAACGCCAGGTTATCCTGCGCCATGCGCTCAAACCGGCGATGCTGCCGGTTATCTCCTACCTTGGCCCGGCCTTTGTGGCGATGATCACGGGGTCGGTGGTGGTCGACATCTATTTTTCCACCGGCGGCATCGGCAAGGCCTTTGTCGACAGCGCCCTGAACCGCGATTACGCGGTGATGATGGGGGTGACGATCCTGATGGGCGCGCTGACCATCTTCTTCAACCTCGTGGTCGATATCCTCTATGGGTGGATCGACCCCAAGATCAGGTACTGACATGGCAATGACATCCGAACCGGCCGTCGAAGCCACTGCGCTTGCGGGGAAAGGCCGGTCCCCCTGGGCCGACGCCCGGCGGCGCTTCTTTCGCAACAAGGCCGCACTTGCAGGGCTAGCCATCCTCGTCTTTGTGGTGGTCTTTGCCCTGTTCGGGAACTTCTTTGCACAGTGGTCGAACGAGGAACTGGACTACAACGTCATGGGCCAGATCGCCGAACTGGGCGGGCCCTCGATCGCCAGCGGTCATTACTTCGGCACCGATGATCTGGGCCGCGATCTTTTTGCGCGCACCGTGCAGGGGACGCAAATCAGCCTTGCCGTCGGTCTGGTCGGCGCATTGATCGCCTGTATCATCGGCACGCTTTACGGCGCCATCGCGGGATACGTCGGGGGGCGCACGGACAATATCATGATGCGGCTCGTCGATATCTTCATGGCGGTGCCCTACATGTTTGTGCTGATCCTGCTACTGGTGATGTACGGCCGGTCGATCACCATCCTGTTTGCGGGCGTCGGCCTGATTTCCTGGATGGAGATGGCGCGGATCGTGCGCGGCCAGACGCTGACCATCAAAGGGCGCGAATTCGTCGAGGCGGCCCGCGCCATCGGCGTGCCGGCCCCGGTCATCATCCTGCGCCACATCGTGCCGAACCTGCTGGGCGTCATCGCCGTCTATGCCACGCTCTTGGTGCCGCTGATGATCCTGACGGAGAGCTTCATCTCCTTTCTGGGTCTTGGTGTGCAGGAGCCGTTGACCTCGCTCGGGGCGCTGATCTCCGAAGGCGCCGGGACCATTGCCTATGGCACCACCTGGCAGCTGATTTTCCCCCTCCTCTTCTTCTGCCTTACGCTGTTCGGCCTGTTCTTCATCGGCGACGGACTGCGTGACGCGCTCGACCCCAAGGCCCGCTGATGCCGCTTTTGCAGATCAACAATCTCTCCGTCACTTTTGATGGCGAAGACGGACCGGTTCATGCGGTCAACAACCTGTCGCTGTCCGTCGACCGGGGGGAGACCCTGGGCATCGTCGGCGAAAGCGGGTCGGGCAAGTCGCAGACCGCCTTTTCCATTATGGGACTGCTGGCCCCGAACGGGCGCACCGAGGGGTCGGTCCGCTTTGACGCGCAGGAGATCCTGGGCGCGAAGCCCAAACTTCTCAACAAGATCCGGGCCGAGCGGATCGCGATGATCTTTCAGGATCCGATGACCTCGCTCAATCCTTACATGCGGATTTCTGACCAGATGACCGAGGTGCTGACCCTGCATCAGGGCATGTCGAAAAAGGACGCATTGGCGGAGTCGGCACGCATGCTCGACGCGGTGAAGATCCCCGCAGCCAAGGAACGCATCCGGCTTTACCCGCATGAATTCTCCGGCGGGATGCGTCAGCGGGTGATGATCGCCATGTCCCTGCTGTGCAAGCCGGACCTCTTGATCGCGGACGAGCCGACAACCGCGCTCGACGTGACTGTGCAGGCGCAGATCATGGATCTGTTGAGCGAGCTGCAGCAGGACTTCGGCATGGCCACGATCCTGATCACCCATGATCTGGGGGTCGTCGCGGGGTTTTGCGAACGGGTGGTCGTGATGTATGGCGGCCGCGTGATGGAGCGGGGTCCTGCGGAACCGCTCTTTGCCGCGCCGACGCATCCCTATACCCGCGGGCTGCTGCAAGCGGTGCCCCGGGTGGATGATGCGGATGCCGCGATGAAGGCAATCCCCGGCAATCCGCCGAATATGGCAGCCCCGCCCGAAGGCTGCCCCTTCCGTCCGCGCTGCGCCTATGCGGGCGAGGATTGCCGGACGGTCCCCGCGCTGGCCCCCTTTGCGCAGAACCGAGCCCGCGCCTGCCACCGTGCAATCGCGGAGGTCAGCGCATGAGCCCGCTTCTCTCTGTCCGCAATCTTGATGTGAAGTTTGCGCTCACCCGCCCCGGCGACATGCCCTGGACCCGGCCGCGCCACCTGCACGCGGTCAACGGGGTGGATTTCGAGCTGGAAGCCGGAAAGACACTCGGTGTGGTGGGCGAATCCGGCAGCGGCAAGTCGACGCTGGCGCGCGGCCTGATCCAGATGGTGCCTGCCACCGGGCAGGTGATGTGGCGCGGCGAAACCGATCTCTTGTCGCTCAGCCCGCGCCGGATGAAGCCCTACCGCTCGGAAATCCAGATGGTGTTTCAGGACCCGTTGGCGTCGCTGAACCCGCGCATGACGCTGGGGCAGATCATCGCCGAGCCGCTCGCCACGCACCGCCCCGGTCTCTCCGCCAAGGAACGCCGCACACGCGTCGCGCAGATGATGGAGCGGGTGGGCCTGCTGCCGCAGATGATCAACCGTTACCCGCATGAGTTCTCCGGCGGCCAGTGCCAGCGCATCGGCATCGCCCGTGCGTTGATCGTCGAGCCCAAGCTGCTTATCTGCGACGAGCCGGTTTCGGCGCTGGATGTGTCGATCCAGGCGCAGGTGATCGAGCTGTTGAAAGAGCTGCAGCGCGATCTGGGGCTGGCCATAATCTTTATCGCGCATGATCTGAGCGTGGTGAAGAACATCTCCGACGAGGTGATGGTGCTATACCTCGGCCGGATCATGGAAAAGGCGCCAAAGGCCCAGCTCTACGATGATCCGCAGCACCCCTATACGCAGGCGCTGCTTTCGGCGGTGCCGATCCCTGATCCGGTGGCCGAACGCGCCAAGCGCATCGTTCCGATGACAGGCGACATGCCGTCGCCGATGGACCCGCCCTCTGGCTGCGTCTTTCGCGGACGCTGCCCGCGCGCGCAGGAGGATTGCGCGCGGATCGTGCCGCAGCCCGATGGCGGTGCGCATGGTGTGGCCTGCCTGCATCCGGGACCGATACACTTCAGCAAGACCACCTGATCGACCTTATGCGCAAATCGAGCCGAAAATTGACCCTTCGAGTCAGCATGATGGCGTAAGGGTATTAGAAATTGGGTCCCTACGAACTAATGGGCCCCGAATTGGCCAACTAACAATGCCGGACACCTCAACTGTCAGGCATTCCATTCTTTGGGCAACGCTGTGGCAAGTTCACTATCGCAGGGACAGAACTACCCGAGGTGCGCATCAGACGCGCGGGGCTGAGACCAGGGCCAATCACGCTGGCTGCCGATCAACCTGCACTCTAGGTCATGTTGACAAAAGGGATTCACACCGTGCCGCAGGCAAGATTCAAGCTGATATCTGCTATGGAGATCAGTTTGGCACGAGACTTGATGATCGACGAGGAATGGGCGTTTTTTGAGCACTTCATCCTAACAATCCGCACTCCGAACGGGTGCAAGCCCGCCAGCCACCGCCTTGTTCTGGATGGGATTTTCTGGATTTCCCGAACCGGCGCCCCCTGGCAGGACTTGCCCAAAGAGTTCGGCAAGTGGTCCAGCGTCTACCGCCAGTTCAGGCGCTGGACCCTGGCAAGGCTTTGGGAGGACATCCTGGATGCCTTGAACCAGAGAAGAGCCGTTCCAGACACACTGAAATGGTCGATAGAACCGTCATCCGCGCCCATCATCAGTCGGCGGGTGCTAAAGGAGGACTCCGCCACAAGGTTTTGGCCGCTCATGAGGTGGGTTCACGACGAAGATCCACCTCCGTGTCAATGCGCATGGGTTGCCAATGAGAACCGAGATCAGGCCGGGGCAAACGTCAGATTACCTTGGCTTTGATCTCGTCATGGCGGATAATCTACCTGAGCCGAAAGTGCTGCTGGCAGATCATGGGTATGATGCTGACCGCATTCGGAAAAACATGAACGAGCGCAATATCCAGCCTTACCGTCCTCATCGCGCCCACAAAGTTTGATTTGGCGCGCAACAGACAACCGCAAAGCACCGCCCGGAGGCGGCTGTAAGTATTTGTTATGTTGGGAATATTTGGTTGCGGGAGTAGGATTTGAACCTACGACCTTCAGGTTATGAGCCTGACGAGCTACCGGGCTGCTCCATCCCGCGACATTTTTGTTTTGCCTCATTGCGTTTTGTTGCTTGAGGCTGCCGCTGCTTGATCACGCGTGTTGTGACTGGGCGTTTTTTCTTCAGATGTTTTTGTCTGAAGGTATATTTTATTGGTATCGTTTATGTTTATGGATTTTTCTAGGTTTGGCGGTGACCTACTCTCCCACGCCTTAAGACGCAGTACCATCGGCGCAACAGTGCTTAACTTCCGGGTTCGGGATGGGACCGGGTGTTTCACTTGCGCTATGACCACCAAACCGAGGAAAATCCATATTCGCGACGTTTCGGTTTTGAGACGTCGCGGAGATACAATCGACATGAAGTCCAAGTTTGTTTTGCTTTTGGTTCTTGTGTCACTGACTGTTACTGGAACAGATCAAGCCTATCGGGCGATTAGTACCGGTCAACTGAATGCATTGCTGCACTTACATCTCCGGCCTATTGACGAGGTGGTCTACCTCGGCCCTCAGGGATACCTTGTTTTGAGGGGGGCTTCCCGCTTAGATGCCTTCAGCGGTTATCCTGTCCGATCATAGCTACCCTGCACTGCTGCTGGCGCAACAACAGGTCCACCAGTGGATCGTTCACCCCGGTCCTCTCGTACTAGGGGCAACTCCTCTCAAGTATCCTACACCCACGGCAGATAGGGACCGAACTGTCTCACGACGTTCTAAACCCAGCTCACGTACCTCTTTAAACGGCGAACAGCCGTACCCTTGGGACCTGCTCCAGCCCCAGGATGAGATGAGCCGACATCGAGGTGCCAAACACTGCCGTCGATATGGACTCTTGGGCAGTATCAGCCTGTTATCCCCGGCGTACCTTTTATCCGTTGAGCGATGGCCCTCCCACTTGGGACCACCGGATCACTATGGCCGACTTTCGTCTCTGCTCGACTTGTCAGTCTCGCAGTCAGGCTGGCTTCTGCCATTGCACTCAACGAGCGATTTCCGACCGCTCTGAGCCAACCTTCGCGCGCCTCCGTTACGCTTTAGGAGGCGACCGCCCCAGTCAAACTACCCGCCACGCAGGGTCCCGGATCCGGATAACGGACCGCGGTTAGACATCAAGAGTGCGAAGGGTGGTATCTCAAGGGAGGCTCCACCGGAACTAGCGTTCCGGTTTCGATGCCTACCACCTATCCTGCACATCACAATCCTGATGCCAGTGCGAAGCTGTAGTAAAGGTGCACGGGGTCTTTCCGTCTAACCGCGGGAAGCCTGCATCTTGACAGGCAATTCAATTTCGCTGAGTCGATGTTGGAGACAGCGGGGAAGTCGTTACGCCATTCGTGCAGGTCGGAACTTACCCGACAAGGAATTTCGCTACCTTAGGACCGTTATAGTTACGGCCGCCGTTTACCTGGGCTTCAATTCGGAGCTCTCACCCCTCCTTTTAACCTTCAGGCACCGGGCAGGCGTCAGACCCTATACGTCGTCTTGCGACTTCGCAGAGCCCTGTGTTTTTAATAAACAGTCGCCACCCCCTGGTTTGTGCCCCCAGCTCCAAGTTGCCTTGGAACCGGGCCTCCTTCTCGCGAACTTACGGAGGTATTTTGCCGAGTTCCTTCAACATCGTTCTCTCAAGCGCCTTGGTATTCTCTACCAGTCCACCTGTGTCGGTTTAGGGTACGGTCTCATGGAGGGCTATTTCCAGGGACTGATCAGCAGCCCATTCAATCCGATAAGGATGAACTACCTTCACAATCCGTCACATCCTCCTGGCCTAGGAATATTAACCTAGTTCCCATCGGCTACGCCTTTCGGCCTCGCCTTAGGGGCCGGCTTACCCTGCTCAGATTAGCTTTAAGCAGGAACCCTTGGACTTTCGGCGAGAGTGTCTCTCACACTCTTTGTCGCTACTCATGTCATCATTCTCGCTAGTGATCTCTCCACGGGATCGCTCACGCGCCCGCTTCATCGAAAGCTTCGTGTCTCCGATGTGTCCGAGGACACTAAGGAGACATGAAGCTATGTCACACTACGCTCTGCTACCATGCACTATGTGCATCCTAAGCTTCGGCTCATGGCTTGAGCCCCGTTACATCTTCGCCGCAGGACGTCTTAATTAGACCAGTGAGCTGTTACGCTATCTTTAAAGGATGGCTGCTTCTAAGCCAACCTCCTGGTTGTTTTGGACATCCCACCTGCTTTCCCACTTAGCCATGAATTAGGGGCCTTAGCTGTAGGTCAGGGTTGTTTCCCTCTCCACTACGGACGTTAGCATCCGCAGTGTGTCTGCCATCTAGTACTCCCGGGTATTCGGAGTTTGGTTAGGATCAGTAAGCCTGTGGGGCCCCATTACCCATCCAGTGCTCTACCCCCCGGGGTATTCGGATGACGCTCTACCTAAATAGATTTCGCAGAGAACCAGCTATCTCCGAGTTTGATTGGCCTTTCACCCCTAGGCACAGCTCATCCCGATCTTTTTCAACAGATGTGGGTTCGGTCCTCCAGTGCATGTTACTGCACCTTCAACCTGGCCATGCCTAGATCACTCGGTTTCGGGTCTGATCCCACGAACTCATGCGCCCTATTAAGACTCGCTTTCGCTGCGCCTACACCTAACGGCTTAAGCTTGCTCGTGAGACCAAGTCGATGACCCATTATACAAAAGGTACGCTGTCAGCCCTCAAGGGGCCTCCAACTGATTGTAGGCGTTCGGTTTCAGGTACTGTTTCACTCCCCTCGTCGGGGTGCTTTTCACCTTTCCCTCACGGTACTGGTTCGCTATCGGTCAGTAAGGAGTACTTAGCCTTCGAAGGTGGTCCTCCGATCTTCAGACAGGATTTCACGTGTCCCGCCCTACTTAATACGTCCTATCATGCTTCATATACGGGGCTATCACCCACTCTGGCTGTGCTTCCCAACACATTCTATTCACACTCAAGGCTCGGCTGGTCCCCGTTCGCTCGCCGCTACTAGGGGAGTATCATATTGATGTCCT